>JAMQPJ010000587.1 GCA_023717585.1 Thermoanaerobaculia bacterium | reverse complement strand
GCGGTCCACGAGGCGCCTGAGCACCTTGGAGAGAAACGGCGCGGGAACGCCGGCCGCCTCCGCGATTTCCGTGACGCCGCGTCCGATCCCGGAGGCTCCTCGCGGATCGAGGAGAGGGAGCGCGGCCAGCGCGATCTCCTGGGCGCGCGTGAAGAACATCCCGGTCAGCCGCCCGAGAGGAACCCGTACTGGGCGGCGGTGAGCGGGACGACGGAGAGGCGGCCGATCCGCACGAGAGGGGAGTCGGAGAAGAGGGGAAGAGATTTGATTTCTTTGAGTGGAATAGGGCGGGGGAGGGGCTTTGCCGCCCGAAGGACGACTCGCGGCTCCGTGGCGTTTTTCGGATTTTCTTCGAAGGCGGTCACGGTCGCGGCGCCTACCGCGGACTTCTCGTCACCCGTGTGGTAGACGATGACGCGGTCGCCCGTCTTCATCGCCCGCAGGTTCTTCAGCGCCACGGGGTTCTTCACGCCGGTCCAGACCGTCTCTTTCTCCCTTCTCAGATCCTCAAAGGAGTAGTCCCCGGGCTCCGTCTTCACCAGCCAGTCCGCCATCTCGGCCTCCTGCCTCTCCTCTCTTCTCGTCTCAGCCGACCTGCCGCAGAGCGTTCGTGATCTTCGTGAAGGCGGCCCGGCCGGCCGGGAAGAGGCCCCCGAAGAAACCCATCACGAGCGAGAAGACGATGCCGGTCATGAGGAGCGCGGGCGTGAGCCGGAACGCAAACACGACCTCCGAGAACGTCGCGAAGTTCGTCGTGCCCGTGACGCCCGACAGGGCGATCTTCACGGCGAGCCATCCCAGGGCGCACCCGACGATGCCCCCGAGGAGCGCGAGGCACAGGGATTCGAAGACGAACGACAGCAGCACGGAGATGCGCGAAAAACCGAGCGCGCGGAGGGTGGCGATCTCACGCGTCCGCGCGGCCACGGCCGCGTACATCGTGTTCATCGCGCCGAAGCAGGCGCCGATCGCCATGACGACGCCCACGAAGAGCCCCAGGAACTTGATGGGCGCGGCGGTCGAAGTCTGGTCGTCGTAGTACTTGCGCTCGACCTTGCCTTCGAGCGCGAGGCGCGCGTCGCCCGAGAGGCCCGCCTGGAACTGGTCGCGTGCCGCGCGGCCGGCGGTCTTCGCGAGGACGGACGAGTAGCCGTTGCGCTTGAAGTCCGTGAGCATGCCTTCGACGTCCGTCCAGATCTCGCTGTCGGGAGCGGTGCCCCCCGCGTCGGAGAGGCCGACGACCGTCCAGCGGTACGCGCCGAAGCGGATCGTCTCGCCCATCGCGCAGTTCTTGAAGCGGCTCGAGATGCTGCGCGAGACGACGACTTCGGACTTCCCGGGAGAGAACCAGCGGCCCTCGACGAGCGTGAGCCCCGGCCGGAGCTTCATGCCCTTCTCCCCGATGCCGCGGATCGTGACGTTCGAGGATCCGCCTTCGCGCTTCTCGAGGTTGAGGACGATGACGGCCTCGGCCGACGCCATCGGCTTGCCGTCCGCGTCCGGCGCGATGCCGGGCAGCGTCAGGATGAGCGGTACCTGGTCGCGCGTGACCCCCGATTGCAGCTCGGACTGCGAGTTCTGCCTGAGCACGAGGACGTTGCTCTCCGATCCGGACGCCGTGAAGACGCGCGTGAGGCCTTCGCCGAGCGCCATGACGCAGAGGAAGACGGCCACGACGAGGCCGATGCCGAGCACGGTGAGGCCGGTCGTGACCTTCCTCACGAAGAGATTCCGGATGTTGTACTTCAGGGGGATTCCGAGCATGTGTACCCTTTCAACCAACCTGCCTGAGTCCGTCCGTGATCGAGCGCTGCGACGAGCGGATCGCCGGGACGAGTCCCGCGAGGATCCCGACGAGGACGGAGATCCCGAACGCGAGGGCGACGATCTCCGGAAAGAGCCGCATGCCCGCGGCGAAGCCGCCCATCGGCGAGTACATGAGCCCCTCGCGGAACCCGGGGAAAAGGCCCACGAAGAGAAGCGCTCCGAGCGTTCCGCCGACGAGGGCGAGAAGGACGCTCTCGCCGAGCATCATCCCGAGGATCGTCCCTTTCGGGTAGCCGAGAGTCCGGAGGACGGCGATCTCCGTGACGCGCTCGCGGGCCGTCATCGCCATCGTGTTGGCGGCGATCAGGAGGATCACGAACACGATGACCGTCGAGATGCCCGTGACCATGAGCTTCACGTTCCCGAGCATCGAGACGAAGCCATTCTGCATCTCCTTCTCCGTCTCCGTGTGGGTCGGGACGGAGCTGTTGTCGAACAGCCCGTCGATTTCCTTCGGGAGCCTCTCGACGGCGGCCAGCGAGTCGGCCTTGATCCAGAACCAGCCCACGAAGCCCTTTGCCCGGGGGAGGGCTTCCTCGACGTACTGGTGGTGGAAGTAGACGCCGGTCTCGTCGGGCCCCTTGAAGGTCGCCCGGATCGTGAGGTCGACGTTCACGGGATAGATGTCGCCCTTCAGCGTGATCTTCTGCCCGAGCTTCCAGCCGTACTTCTTCATGAGGAGCTCGCCCACGAGGACTCCCGTTCGATCGTCGATCCAGTCCTTCGCAGAGCCCTGGACGATCGAGCCCTCGTCGAAGACCTTGAGAAACGTCTGCGCGTCGGACGTCGTGAAGCGCGCGAACATGTTCTCCGGCTTCTGGTCGATGTACGCCCCGCCGAACCAGTTCATCCGGACGATTTCCGTCACGCCGGGCAGCTGTGCGATCTTCGGCATGTAGGACTCGAGGACCCAGTTCGTGAGCGAGACCTTGTGCCTCACGATCAGCCGGAACATCCCCTTGCCGCCCGTCGGGTCGCTCTCGAGCGTCCTGAGAATCGTCCCCATGATGCAGATCACGAGGAGGGGAAGGACGATCGACCCCACCGTGAGGAGCGAGCGCGTCTTCTTCCGGAAGAGGTTCTTGAAGACGAACGGAAAGAACTTCATCAGGCCACCTGCCTCAGACCGTCCACGATGGAGCGGCTCGCCGACCGGAGGGCGGGCACGAGGCCGGCGAGAACGCCGATCCCCGCGGCCAGCGCGAACGCGAAAGTGAGGACTTCCGGGTAGAGACGGAACGTTGCCGCGAGGCTCGACATCGGGGACGCCAGGATGAGACGCTTCAGAGAAGGCTGGGCGGCCACGAAGATGAGGATGCCCAAAACCCCGCTGGCGAGCGCGATGAGCACGCTCTCGCCGAGGACGAGCGCGAGAATCGTCGATTTCTGGAAGCCGAGCGTGCGGAAGACGGCGATCTCCGTGATCCTTTCGCGTGCCACCATCGCCATCGTGTTCCCCGCGATCAGGAGGATGACGGCGGCGATGACGGCGCCGATGGAGGTCATGAGGAGCTTCACGTTCCCGAGCATCGACACCATTCCGTTCCGGAACGCGTTCTCGGTCTCCGTCTTCGTGGGGTGAGGGGAGTTTTCGAACAGCGCGTCGATCATGGGTCCGAGGCGCTCCGAGGCGGCGGCGTCCTTCGCCCTGATCCAGATCGTCGAGGCCGAGCCTTTGAAGGACGGAAACCGCTCGTCGATGAGCCGGCGGTCGAAGAAGAGGGTCGCCGACGTTCCGTTCTCGAGATAGTAGACGCCTCGAATCGTGAGCTCGAGCGTCATCGGAAAGACGTCTCCGACGAGAACGACTCTGTCTCCCAGCTTCCAGCCGTACCTGGCGACGAGATTCGTCCCGACGATGCAGCCGGTCCGGTCTTCACGCCAGTCGCGGGCGGAGCCCTCGACGATCACTGCCTCGTCGAAGACGTTCAGGATCGTTCCTGGATCGACGGCGGCCCGCGCGAAGAAGTTTCGCGCGCCGCCGTCGCGATACCGGCCGCCGAAGAAATTGAAGTCGGAGACGGCCTCGACTCCCGGAAGCTGCCGGACCGTCTCCTCGTACGCCGTCGGCAGGCTGGTCAAGATGGAGACGCGGTGACGCACGACGAGCCGGAACGACCCGCGGGCCGTCTTCGGGTCCGGCGCCTCCAGCGCCTTCAGGAACGTCCCCATGAGGCAGATGACGAGGAGCGGCAGGACGATCGAGCCGACCGTCAGCAGGGTCCGCGTCTTCTTGCGGAACGCGTTCTTGAAGATGAGGGGGAGGAAATTCATGGGCTCGAAGGCTTCAGGTGGAGGAGGCGGAGATCGCCGCCGCCATGCCCACGGCTTTTCCACGCTCGGCGTGCACGTCTTCCTTGAGCACGCCCTTGTCGAGGTGGATGAGACGGTGGGCGCGGCCCGCGGCCTTCGGGTCGTGCGTGACCATGACGATCGTCTTCCTGAACTCGGAGTTGAGGCGTTCCATGAGGACGAGGATCTCCTCGCCGTTCCGGGAGTCGAGGTCGCCCGTCGGCTCGTCGGCGACGAGGAGCTTCGGGTCGGTCGCGATGGCGCGCGCGATGGCGACGCGCTGCTCCTGCCCGCCCGAGAGCTGCCGCGGGTAGTGGTCCATGCGGTCCGTGAGGCCCACGACGGAGAGCGCGAGCTCCGCCTGCTTCCTCCGGCGCGCCCGGTTCAGGCTCGTGAGGAGGAGCGGGAGCTCCACGTTCTCGAACGCCGTGAGAACCGGCACCAGGTTGTAGAGCTGGAAGATGAAGCCGATGTTCGCGCTGCGCCACTTCGCGAGCGCGGCCTCGCTCATCGAGGAGACCTGCCGGTCGCCGACGAGGATCGTGCCCGAGGTCGGGCGGTCGATGCCCGCGATGAGGTTCAGGAGCGTGGTCTTGCCCGAGCCCGAGGGGCCCATGAGCGCCACGAAATCGCCCTCGTCCACCGTGAGCGACAGATTGTCGAGCACGCTGAGAACCTGCGTGTCGCGCGTGTACTGCTTCACGAGCGAGTCGATGCGGATGAGAGTCGTTCCGGGCGTTCCCGTGGTGTCAGACGAAACGGAGCTCATGATTCTCCTTCCCCGGGTGGTCAGTCTTTCTTCGTTCGGATTTTCTGCTCGGCGCGCCAGGAATGCCCGGCGGACGCGGCGTCCGCGACGATCTCCTCGCCGCCCGAAAGGCCGGACGTCACCTCCACCTGCGTGCCCGCGGCCGGGCCGAACGCGAGGGGCTTGAACGTCGCCTTCTCGTTCGCGACGAGGAGGACGCCCTTCTCCCCGCCGACCCCGACGACCGAGGCCGAGGGCACCATGACCTTCGCCTTCGCCGTCTCGTCCACCTTCGCCTTGGGATTCAGGAAGACGACGCGGCAGGACATTTCGGGGAGGACCTTCACGTCCTTGTCGACGATCTCGATCTTGACCTTGACCGAGCCCTTCTGGCGGTCGGCCGTCGGGACGATCTGGCGGAGACGCGCCTTGTAGGGCTTGTTCGGATAAGCGTCGAGAGCGACTTCGGCGGGTTGCCCGAGAACCAGCTTGCCCACGTTCTGCTCGTTGATGTCGGCTTCCATCTCCAGCGAGGAGAGGTCCACGATCACGGCGAACGTCGCGCCCGCCGATCCGGCTCCGCCGAAACCCTGCGGCGCGACGGTCTCGCCGAGGAACGCCTTCTTGACCGTGACGACGCCGTCGATCGGCGCGTGGATCTCGGCGTTCCTGATCTGCTCCTCGTAGTAGCGCGCCTGGGCCTCGAAAGACGCGACCTGTGCTTCGAAGGCCTTCACCTGCGCGTCGGCCGTGTCGAACGCCTGCTCTGTTCCGATCTTCTCGTCGAGCATCTGCCGGGCGCGCCCGCGGTCGCGGCGCGCGTTCTGGAGCTGCGCGAGCGTCTGGTCGCGCTGCGCCTGCGAGGATCGCCTCTGCGCTTCCAGCTCCTGCGCCTCGAGCCGCGCGACGAGCTCGCCCTTCTTCACCCGCTGGCCTTCCTCGAGGTTGATCCACGCGATGCGGCCGACGGTCTTCGGCGAAATTTCGGCCTTGGAACGCGCGACGACATAGCCCGATGCCGTGAGGATCGTCGAGGCCTGCGTGGGGGTCACGAGGGCCGCGCGGGTCGTCGTGACCTCCGGAGCCCGGAGCGCCATGCCTCCGCGCGATCGCGTGATGAAAAACACCGCCACGAGCGCGACGCACAGGGTCGCGAGCGCCGAATAGAGGAGACGGCGCCCCCGGGGCCCGCTCTCGCGTTCGATGCGCAGGGCCGACAGGTCGGCCGATTTGTTCACGGGGTCCATGAGAGGCGACACTTTACCGAATCTCTGTACGAACGGATCGAAGTCAGGGTTTTCGGGGAGACTCCGCGGCGACGGCCTCCCGGAAGACTTGGAGAAACGTCTGGAGGTGGCGGCGCTCGGTGCGGACGTTGCCGATGGCGACGCGGAGTGTATACCGGCCGGAGACGAGCGCATGCGAGATGAAGGTGCGGCCGTCTTCGTTGATCCGGGCGAGGATCCGCGCGTTCGCCGCGTCTGCGGCTTCCGGGGAGAGCACCTCGGGCGTCCAGCGGAAGGCGACGACCGAGAACGGCGTCGGCGCGGCGATCGTGACGCCGGGCTCGCGCTCGAGCACGCCGCGGAGCGCCCGGGCGAGGACGAGGTGGGCGCGCAGACGCGCCCGCACGCCCGAGGCGCCGAAGGCGCGGAGCGTCATCCACATCTTGAGGGCGCGGAACCGGCGGCCGAGCTGGACGCCGTAGTCCATGTACTCGCGCACCACGTTTCCTTCGGGGGTCTCGAGATAGTTCGGCACCACGGAGAAGGCGCGGCGCACGCGTTCCATCCGGCGGAAGAACAGGCCGGTGCACTCGAGCGGCACGAGCATCCAGTTGTGCGGGTTGAAGAGAACCGAGTCTGCGCGCTCCCAACCCGCGAACAGGGAACGCATCTCCGGCAGCGCCGCGGCCGAGCCCGCGTACGCCGCGTCCACGTGAAGCCAGACGTTTTCGCGTTCGCAGATTTCGACGAGCGCGGGGAGCGGATCGACCGACGTCACCGTGGTCGTGCCTGCCGTCGCCACGACGGCGACGGGCACGCGGCCCGCGGCCCGGTCCTTCGCGATCTCGATCTCCAGGGCTGCGGCATCCATCCGGAATTCCGCGTCGACGGGGATCTTTCGGAGGCCGGCGGTGCCGAAGCCGAGGACCACGCACGCCTTGTCGATCGAGGAATGAGCCAGCTCCGAGCAGTAGACGATGCCCTGGGGCCGGCCTGCCAGGCCCGTCCGCCTCACGTCGGGATACGCCTCCTCGCGGGCCGCCGCGAGCGCGATGAGCGACGCCGTCGAGGCCGTGTCGGCGAGCTGGCCGTCGAAGCCATCGGGCCCCCAGGGCAGCCCGACGAGGTCGAGGAGCCAGCGCACGACGCCCTGCTCGAGCTCGGTGAGGACGGGAGACGTGCGCCAGAGGATGCCGACCTGGTTGTAGCCTGCCGCGAGGAAGTCGCCCACGATCGCGGGCGCGGTGCCGGTGTTCGCGAAGTAGGCGAAGTAGCCGGGGTGCTGCCAGTGCGTGAGGTTCGGTTCGACGAGAAAGTCCAGGTCGCGTTCGATCGCCTCCCACGGCTCGGGGTCCTCCGGCGCGTGGCGCGGCATCTGCGCGAGGACCTCGCCCGGCTTCGTTCGCGCGAGGACGGGCCGTGACTCGAGCGTCTCGAAGTACTTCGCGAGGCGTTCCACGGCGGCGTGCCCCATCTCGCGGAATACCTCGGGGGGGAAGTCGCCGAGGGGCTCGTCCATGGGGACGAAGTCTACGGGATCACCGGGGGGCGTCGACGCGCAGGACGCCGGTCCCGTAGGAGTCGGCGAGGGCGTCGTGCACCGAGACTTTCAGCTCCCAGCGGCCGGGCGGAAGCTGCAGCGTGACGGTGCGGACGGCGGCCGTGTCCCGCGCCTCCCTGTATTCCGGGCTCGTGTAGGAGAGGAACCAGTCGTCGGCGGTGGAGTCGCGCAGGGGGCCGTCGAGCGAGACGGCCTCGACGACGATCTGGACGCTCGCGAGCATCGCGTCGTCTTCGGGCCTGAAGGCGAGCGCCTCGTGAGGCACCGATACCGTGAGCTTCCAGAAGGGCTTCGCGGGGTCTTTCGAGGCGAGCGTCGACCTGCCCTTCCATTCGAGCGTCAGCGGAAGCGGCTTTTTCGCGAGGCGCGCGGCGCCCGGGCGCTTCTCGTCGACGGCGGCCGCGAGGGACGACCGCCGGGCACCCGTCGCGACGGCGGACAGCACCTGTGCGCTCTTGGTCCCGGGCTGGTAGGCCGAGCGGGCGAGGGCCGTGATCCCGTTTTTTCTTACGGCGACCTTCACGCGGTACGTCTTCTTCGAGTCGACTCCGAGGAGTCGTACGCCGAGCCGATACGTCCCGGAGGCCGCGTCGAGAAACGTCTCGAGGGCCGGGACGAGATCGCCCGCGTAGAGGCGCGAGAGGCCGCCCGTCGCGTCCACGAGGCGAAGCGGCGCGTCCTGGAGGTTCCTGTGTTCGTCCGACCGGAGCCCCGGCTCCCAGGCGCCGCGGTCCTCGGCCGTCGGCAGGTTCCGGCCCGTGGAGCCGGGATCGACGTAGTGCACGGTGATGCCCGACGCGCCGAGCCAGCGCGCGAGCTCGTCGGATTCGACGATCTGAGCGATGGGAAAGGCGAAGCGCCCGGCTCCCACGCTGCGCTCAGCGCCGGGAAGCCCCGGCGGCACGCGCTGGGGCGATTCGAAGCTCGCGCCGCCTCGAGAGCACCTGGCCTGCTGCTGAGCTTGCAGACGGGAGAGGAAGTTGTAGCCCGGCACGCGCTCGTACCCTTCGCTCAGCACGATGAGGTGGCGCGGGCCCTCCAGTGCCGCGAACCGCTCGCAGGTTTCACGGAGTTGGCGGACGCCCTCCCTCACCCGCCGTGCGTCGGCCGCCAGGTAACGGGAGATGGACTGCGCTTCTCTGCGCGTGTCGGCCCCGTTGCAGGCGGCATTCACGTAGTCGTCGATGAGGCCCTTCTCTACGAACTGCCGTTCCTCGTAGTCGGAGGGCGAGTTTTCCGGCGACGCGGGAATGCCGCGCCCTCGCGCGGAGCCCGACAGGCCGGGGCTGTGGTTCAGGACGTCCGCGGCGATTGCGTCCGCTTCCTGTTCGATCGCTTCGGCGGAGTCCGCGTCCCAGACCCGGGCCGACACGGCACCGAGGTGGGTCGCGAGGCCGTAACGCCCCGTCGCCGGGTGCTCGAGCACCTTGCGAATCGCGGCAGCCGCGTCGAGGACCGCGTGGCTCGGAAGCTGCTCGAGATCGACGTAGAAGAGGACGTGGCGCACGGTGGCGCCGCCCGGCGTGAACGGGGTGGTCGTCCCGGCCATGCGTTCCTCGGAGTCGGCACGACCCTCCCGCGTGGAACGCGCGCCTCCGGGCAGAGGAGCCTCGAAGAACTCGAGGGTCTGGACCTTTCCCGCCACCTTGACCTCGAAATCCGCCGCGACGAGGCCGAAGACGGGACGGTCCTTCCTGTCGAGGGCGAGGACGTCGAGCGTGAGGACCGTGACCTCTTCGGCCGTCGCCACGCCCGCGCGCGGCGTGGGGGCGGGGGACGCGGCCGGCGCCGGGGACTGCGCTTGCGCAAGGAGCGGTGCCGAGAGGAGGAGCGCGCACGCGCGGACTCTCCGGAGGACGAGGCGGCTCATCGCGGCGGGGGGAGCAGGGTCCGTGCCGCCGCCCCGTCAGCCCTGCGACTTCGGCTTTCCGGACTTGCCCGCGCGCAGCTCCGGCGGAATCTGCAGCGGTCCGGTCTGCCGCAGGTCTTCCTTGATGATGAGGTCGAGAAACATCTCGCGGACGCCGTCCTGACCGCGGTCCTTGAAAACGGCGCGCACCTGCTTCGGCTTCAGCTCGACGCCCGTCATCGCCTTGAGGTACTGGCAGAACACGATGGCGCGGGATCGGAACGAGATGACGAGGATGAAAAGCAGGACTCCCGCGAACGCGAGCAGCGTCAGGCCCGTGAGGCCTTGAACGTCGAAGAGGGACGAGGGATTCATGCGCGTTCCCGCCCGAACCGGCTGTCAGGACGCATCGCGGACTCCTTATTCGAGAGACGATGATAGCGCGTCGTGGGACGGCTACTTGCCGTACGAGATCCGGTAGATCGCTCCTGCCTGGTCGTCCGATACGAGCAGGGAGCCGTCTGGCCGGACGAGCACGTCGACGGGACGCCCCCACGCTTTCTCGCCCTGGAGCCAGCCCTCGGCAAAAGCCTCCTCGGAAACCGGCTTCCCGTCCCGGAGGCGCACGAGCGCCACCCGATATCCGACCTTCTTCTTCCGGTTCCACGAGCCGTGCTCGGCGATGAAGACCTGGCCGCGATACTCGGCGGGGAACATCGCACCGGCATAGAACCGCATCCCGAGCGCCGCGACGTGGGCGCCCAGCTTGAGGGCCGGCGGGACGAAGCCCTTGCACGGAAACTCCTTGCCGAACTCCGGGTCGGAAACGTCTCCTCCATGGCAGTACGGAAACCCGAAGTTGAGGCCGGTGTGCGGCGCGATGTTCAGCTCGTCGGGGGGACTGTCGTCTCCGAGCCAGTCGCGCCCGTTGTCCGTGAACCACAGCTCCTTCGTCTCGGGATGCCAGTCGAAACCGACCGTGTTCCTCACGCCGCGGGCGACGATCTCGAAGCCAGAACCGTCGGGCCTGAGCCGCGCGATCGAGGCGTACGGGTCGCTCCGGCGGCAGATGTTGCACGGCGCGCCGATCGGGACGTACAGGAGCCCGTCCGGCCCGAACGCGACGAACTTCCAGCCGTGGTGCGAGTCCTTCGGGAACGCGTCCGAGACGACGACCGGCGCCGGAGGAGCCTTCAGTTTCTCCGGTTTTTCCTCGATGCCGTCGAAGCGGAGGAGGCGGGAGACCTCCATGACGTAGAGCGCGCCGTCTTTCACCGCGACGCCGTTCGGCGCGCTCAGGTTCTTCGCGAGCGTGAGGACCTCCCGGGCGTGCGTCCCGTCGCCCGCGTCCACGACCGCATAGACGGCCCCGGCGTCCCGCGACCCGACGAAGAGCGTCCCCCTGGGGCCCATCGTCATCGAGCGCGCGCCCGGAACCGCGTCGGTGTAGACCGAGATGCGAAAGCCCGGCGGGAGCTTGATCGTGTCGAGCCTGATGTCCTTGGGGTCGGCAAGGGCCGGGAGGGGGATTACGAGGTGGGCGAGGAGAAGGAAGAGAGATGAAGAAGAGAAGAAGATTCTCTTGGAAGGTGAATACGGGTTCGGCATCCGCATCGTTCCTCCGCGCGAGTTGCGCCCGCGGCAAGTATCCCGCCGCAAGTATGCCGCGATGCTCCGCTCCCGCCGCCGCATAATGCCCCCTTCATGACCCTGATCGAAGACACGCCGCCCGCCCGCCTCCCGCGGCCGCTCGACGCCGTTGAGATCCGGGTGCTCGGGGCGCTCCTCGAGAAGCAGCAGACGACTCCGGAGTACTACCCGCTCACCCTCCACGCGCTCGTCGCGGCATGCAACCAGAAGACGAACCGCGATCCCGTCGTGGAGCTCGCGGCGGCCGAGGTCGAGGCGGCGCTGGACCGGCTGCGCGAACACGTCTTCGTCTGGAAGACCGGCGGATCGCGGGCCGAGAAGTGGGAGCAGAACGTGGAGAGACGGTGGCAGCTCGACGCGCCGGGGAAGGCGGTCATGACGCTTCTCCTCCTGCGCGGCGAACAGACGCCGGGCGAGCTGCGCGGACGAAGCGACCGCCTGCACCCGTTCGCGACGACAGGCGAGGTCGAGGCCGCTCTCGAGAAGCTGGCAGCGGGACCCGAGCCGCTCGTGGCCGAGCTGCCGCGGAAGCCCGGTCAGAAGGAAACGCGCTGGACGCATCTCGTGGCCGGGTCCGTGGAGGGCGCCCGATCGCCGGCGGCGGCACGCGCCGCGCGCGCGTCGGAAGCCGCCGTTCTTGCCGCCGCGAGCGCCCGGCACGACCCGCTCGAGTCGCGCGTCGACGCGCTCGAGGAGCGGCTGGCCGCGATCTCGCGGGAGCTCTCGGCTCTGAAGAGGAAGCTCGGAGAGGACTGACGGAGGATCGATGGACGCTCCCGAATCGAAGTCGCTGCCCGAGAACGCCTACGAGACGCTCGCAGCCGGCGAGACGTACGCACCGGTCGTGCCGGCGACGCAGGCTCCGCCCGAGGCGACGTGGCGGTCCGTCGGATGGGGTCTCTTCTTCTGCGTGGTCTTCACCGTCGCCTCGGCCTACTCGGGCCTGAAGGTCGGGCAGGTGATGGAGGCCGCGATCCCGATCTCGATCCTCGCGATCGGCCTCGCGCGCCTCTACACACGGCGCTCGCACCTCCTGGAGAACGTGATCATCACGACGATCGGAGGCGTCGCGGGCGGCGTCGTCGCGGGCGCGATCTTCACGCTCCCCGCGCTCTACACGTTGAACCTCCACCCCCACCCGGCGCAGACGATCTTCATCTGCCTCGCGGGCGGGTGCCTCGGAATCCTCTTCATCATCCCGCTGCGGCGGTACTTCGTGAAGGAGATGCACGGGCAGTTCCCGTTCCCGGAGGCGACCGCGATCACGGAGGTCCTCGTCACGGGCGAGAAGGGCGGCGCGCAGGCGAAGCTCCTGATCCAGGCGACGGTCATCTCCGGCATCTACGACTTCTTCGTCACGACGTTCCAGGTCTGGAAGGAGTACGTGGACTTCCAGTTCCTCCCGTTCATGAAGGACGCCGCCGAGAAGGCGAAGGTGATCGTGAAGTTCGACGCCGTCGCCTTCATCCTCGGCCTCGGCTACGTCATGGGTCTGCGCGCGTCGATGATCCTCGTCGCCGGCGGCGTCCTCGCGAACTTCGTCCTCGTGCCGCTCATCTGGATGCTCGGGCGGCACATCCCCGAGGCCGTCTACCCCGCCCTGAAGCCGATCGCCCAGATGTCGGCCGAACAGATCTACCGGGGGTACGTGAGGTACATCGGCGTCGGAGCGATCGCGACGGCCGGGATCTTCGGGATCCTGAAGTCGCTGAAGATCGTGGCGGGTTCCTTCGGGATCGCGGCAAAGGCGTTCCGGAGCGGCGCGGGCGCGGCGGCCGACCGCACGGACCGCGACGTCTCGCTGATCGCCATCCTCCTCGGGA
>JAMQPJ010000556.1 GCA_023717585.1 Thermoanaerobaculia bacterium | reverse complement strand
TCCTCCGCTCGAGCTCGAGCAGCGGCTCCTGCGCGCGCGCGACGAAGACGCGGAGCGGCTCGTCGCCTTCGGGCTCGACCGCCTGATCGAGAGAGGCGAACGTCGTGCCGCCGGCAACGTGCAGCTTGCCGCCGTCGGGCTCCACGAGAGAGAGGACGATCTTCAGGACGGTGGACTTCCCCGCGCCGTTGCGCCCAACCAGGCCCACGATCCGCCCGGGATCGTGCTGCCACGTGGCGTCCACGAGGACGTCCTTCGTCCCGAAGCTCTTGCGGACGTTTTCCAGCCGGTACAGCACCGCCCGGAGGATAAACGAGTGGCCGTGGCTGGTACGATCCGACATCAGCGTCGCGCTTCGTGACGATCGGGGAGGGGAATGGACCGGCACGTAGCCGTCACAGGAGCGTCTTCCGGGCTCGGCGAGGCGATCGCCCGCGCCTTCGGCGCCGCAGGCGACCATCTCACACTCGTCGCGCGCCGATCCGGGCTGCTCGAGGCGGTCGCTTCCGCGTTCGCCGGGCGCGCCCGAGTCGCCGAATACGACCTCGCAACCTCCGACCCGGCGGCCTGGCTTCCGGCGGCCGAAGCCGCGTTCGGCCCCGTGGACGTCCTCGTCAACGCCGCGGGCTGCCAGGTCATCGCCCCTTTCGCGGACGTGACGCCCGCCGCTGCCGACGAAATGACCGCCGTGAACTTCCGCGCGCCCGTGCGCCTCGTACGCGCGGTCCTGCCGTCCATGCGCGCGCGCGGTGTCGGCGCGATCGTGAACATCTCCTCCATCGGCGCGGCGGCGCCGCCCCCGTACATGAGCGACTACGTCGCGACGAAGGCCGCGCTCGCCGCGTTCTCCGAGTCGCTCGGCGCCGAGCTGCGCGGCACGGGCGTCAACGTCCTGACCGTGTACCCCGGTCCCATGAACACGCCGATGGGCGCCGCCGGGCTGCGAACGTACGGCAACGCGCCTTCGGCGCGGATGATGCCGATGGGCGACCCCGCGGGCCTCGCGCTCGCCGTCCTGCGGGCCGTGGACCGGCGCCGCCCGCGGCTGACGTACCCGCGCGGCTACGCGCTCATGCGCTGGCTGCCTCCTCCCGCCGGCTTCCTCGTGAGCCGGTTCGGCCCCCGGCCCGTGACCCCGTCGACACCGGGGACCCGATGAGCCGGCACGAGAGCGATCCTTCCGGGGACGAGACGCTGAATCCGACGCCGGACGGCTCGGCCGCGCCCGCGGCGTCGCTGAATGTCCCGCAGGATGCCTCGGGCGCCGTGCGCTACGACGTCGTGAGGCTCCTCGCCGAGGGCGGCATGGGGGCGGTATTCCTCGCGCGCGATCCCTCCCTCGGGCGCGAGGTCGCTCTCAAGGTCGCCAAGGGTGACGACCCGACCCGCCGCGCGCGCTTCCTCGACGCGATGCGCATCCTGGGCCAGCTCGAGCACCCGAACGTAGTCCCGCTGCACGCGCTCGTCGTGAACGACCGCGCCCCCTTCTGCACCATGAGGTACGTTCGCGGCCGCACGCTCGCCGCGGTGCTCGGCGGCCTGCGCGGGGGCGATCCCGAGACGGTTTCCCGCTACTCCGTCACGCGCCTCGTGCAGGTGCTCCTGCAGGTCACGCAGGCGATCGACTTCGCGCACTCGCGCGGCG
>JAMQPJ010000547.1 GCA_023717585.1 Thermoanaerobaculia bacterium | reverse complement strand
GAGCACGTCGGCCAGCTGCAGGAGTACGCGATCGCCCACCGAGTGGCCGTGGCGATCGTTGACGAGCTTGAAATTGTCCACGTCGATGACGGCCACGACCAGGGACTCGCGGGAGCGCCGGGCCCGCGAGATGTCGCGCTTCATCGTCTCCTCGAGATAGCGGCGGTTGTGGAGGCCCGTCAGCGGGTCGCGAACCGCCTGCTCGCGGAGCTTCTCGTTCAGACTCTCGATCTCCGCCAGCCGCGCCGCGAGCTCCTCGTGCGTGCGGGCGAGCTCGTCCTGGATGCGCCGCTGCTCGGTGACGTCCTGCTTGATCGCGATGAAGTGCGTGATCGCGCCGTTCTCGTCGAGCACGGGGGCGATCGTCTGCTCCTCGTGGTATTCGGAGCCGTCCTTGCGCCGGTTCACGATCGTCCCGGACCACGAGTCGCCGCGCGTCACCGTCTGCCAGAGATGCGCGTAGAACGCGGCGTCGTGGCGACCGGACTTCAGCAGGCGGGTGTGCCGGCCCACGAGCTCATCGGGGGAATTGCCGGTGATGGCGCACGCAGCGGGGTTGACCCACGTGATGGTGCCCGCGCGGTCGGTAATGACGACGCCGTTCGCGGCGGAGCGGAGCGCGGTGGCCTGAACGCGAAGAGTGTCGGGTCCGTGCGAATGGCCGCGCTGGTCGCGCAGCGCGCACGCGACGAAATTGCTGCCCGCCAGCCTGAGCGGGCTCAGGGAGATGTCGACGGGAATGTCTCGTCCGTCGGCGTGGTGCGCGAAAAGCTGGAGCCCGCGCCCCATCGGACGCGCAGTGGGGTGGGCGGTATAGGCGCCGCGTTTCCGGGCGTGTCCTTCGAAACGCAGAGGCACGAGCGTCTCCACGCTCCGGCCAACGAGCGAAACGGGGTCATAGCCGAGGAGAGGCCCGCACGCCGCGTTGGCGCGCACGATCTTTCCTGACCCGTCGACGACGACGATCGCGTCCCCCGCAGACTCGAAGAGCGCACGGAACAGCGCGGCGTCGCCGGCCTCGCCGTTCGCCATGCGCGGGGATTCTAGCCTGTCGATTGCTTCTGGGAGCAGTACACTCACTCCCTTCGTGGCTGAAAAGAGCGACGACAGCCCTGTCACCGGCTCTCCGACGCTTGACGCCGGCGGCAGTCGCGCGCCAGTAGCGCCGGAGAAGCTTCCCCACGAGATCGGCGGCTTCCGCATCCTCGGAAAGCTCGGCGAAGGCGGGATGGGAATCGTCTACGAAGCCGAGCAGCAGAGCCCGCACCGGCGCGTCGCGCTGAAGGTCGTCCGCGGCGGACAGTTCGTGGACGAGGTCTACCTCCGGATGTTCCGGAGAGAAACCGAGACGCTCGCGCGGCTGGTCCATCCGAACATCGCCGCGATCTACGAAGCGGGCCGCACGGACGACGGGCAGCATTTCTTCACGATGGAGCTCGTCACGGGGGAGAACCTGGGCGGCTACGTGAGGGACAAGCTGGGAGGTGAGAAGCCCACGCCCGAGCAGGTCCGGGAGCGCCTGAAGCTCTTCATCACGATCTCGGGCGCCGTGAACTACGCGCACCAGCGCGGCGTCATCCACCGCGACCTGAAACCCTCGAACATCGTCGTCACGGAATCCGGCGAGGTGAAGATCCTCGACTTCGGTCTCGCCCGCATCACGGACGCGGACGTCGCCGCCGCCACGGTGCTGAGCGAGCTGGGGATGATCAAGGGGACGCTCCCGTACATGAGCCCGGAGCAGGCGCGCGGGGACAGCCACGACATCGACCTCAGAACCGACGTCTACTCGCTGGGCGTCATCCTGTATGAGCTCCTGTCGGGGCGTCAGCCCTACGACACCCAGAACGTCTCGATCGTCCATGTCGTCCGGACGATCTGCGAGACGCCGCCTCACCCGCTGAAGGCGACGTCGGGCGGCACCCCGATCGACGCGGACCTGCAGACGATCGCCGCCAAGGCGCTGGAGAAAGAGCCCGACCGGCGCTATCAGAGCGCGGCGGACCTCTCGGACGACGTGGAGCGCTACCTCGCGAGCCGGCCGATCCTCGCGCATCCGCCGAGCACGATGTACCAGCTCCGCAAGCTCGCGTCGCGTCACAAGGGCGGCGTCGCGGCGGCGGCCGCGATCGCGGTGCTGCTCGTGGCGCTGGCCGTGACGATGGCGGTCCAGGCCCAGCGCGTGCGCAAGGAGCGTGACCGCGCGACGGCCGAGGCGGCGAAGGCGAGCGCGATCAACGCGTTCCTGCAGGACGCGCTCGGGGCGGCCGATCCGTGGGGGAAGGGCTCGCGCAACGTCACGCTGCTCGAGGCGCTGCGGCAGGCGCGCGCCAAGGCGGAGACGTCGCTGAAGACACAGCCTCTCGTTCAGGCATCGGTCCTCCAGACGATCGGGACCACGCTCGCGAACCTCGCGGAGTACGCCGAGGCCGACAAGGCGCTCAGCGCGGCGCTCGAGCTGCGCGTCGCGGCCGCGGGCCCGAAGAGCGCGGAGGCCGCGGAGTCTCTCGTGGCGCTCTCGCAGGCGGACGTGCTGGGGCGGAAGTTCGACGAGGCGGAGAAACACGCACGCGAGGCCCTCGGAATCGTCCGCGGGATCCACGGAGACAAGAGCGTCGAGACGGCGCCCGCCCTGACCGCCCTCGCGGCCGCGCTCGGCGGGGGCGGGAAGCGCGCCGAGGCGAAGGCGTTCGCCGAGGAGGAGCTCGCGGTCGCGCGCGCGCACCGCGGCGCCGCGAAGACGAAGGCCGGGGACGAGGCCGCGGCGAAGGCCGAGAGGGACGCGCTGCTCGTCCTGATCGAGGTCCAGACCACGGGCGACGAGGCCGACTTCAAGAAATTGGAGCCCATTGCGCGCGAGCGGCTCGCGCTCGTGAAGGCGCGCTTCGGGGAGCGGCACCCGGAAGTCGCGCTCTCGATGAACAACGTCGCGCTGGGGCAGATGTACTCGGGCGACCTCGCCGGAGCCGAGCGCACCTACCTCGAAGTCATCGCCATGGAGGTCGCGCTGCTCGGGGAGGACCACCCGGAGGTCGCGTCCGTGCGTGAGAACCTCGGAAACGTCTACGCCCGCATGGGCAAGTTCGACAAGACCGCCGCTCTCCTCGAGACGGTGCTGGCCGCGCGGCGCAAGGCGCTGGGCGACGATTCGGAGCCGGTGGCCCGGTCTCTCGCGAACGTGGCGACCGTCCACAAGCTGGCCGGCAACATCGCCGCCGCCGAGAAGGCGTATCCCGAGGCGATCGAGCGGCTGACCCGGAAGCTCGGCCCGGAGCACCCGGACGTCGGCGTTACCCTCCTGGGGTACGGCGACACCCTTCGGGTCCAGAAGAAGTACGCGGAGGCGGAGGGCGCGCTGCGACGCTCGCTGGAGATCCAGGTGAAGGCAAACGGCGAAGAGGCCGGGCTGACGCAGCGGACGATCAAGGTGCTCGCCACGCTCTACACGGACTGGAAGAAGCCCGCGCAGGCGGCGGCGTACTCGGCAAGGCTGAAGCCGGCCGAGGTGAAACCCCCGGTGGCCGCTACGCCCTCCCCGCGATAGGATCGGCTCCAGGAGGCACCACATGGATGACAAGACCGGCAGGCGGAGCTTCATGGCAGTTCTTCTGGCGGCGCCCGCGGCTCTCGCCGGACGCCTTTTCGGAAGCTCGCCGCAGGCAGCCCAGTCGAACGAGCAGACCGCCCGCGAGCTCATCGATGCCTTCTGGAATCGTGGGGACATGCAGTTCCTGACGAAGCGCGGTTTCGACGTCAACTCGACATGCGAGGACCCCTTTCTCCAGAGCGCCGGCCTCCAGAACGTGAAGGTCGGCGGGAAGAGGGCCGCGTATCGAAAGGCTTTTCCCGACCTGCGCTTCTCCGTCCTCTCGAGTTCGAACGCCGGCAATGTCGCGACCGTGAGGTGGCGGGCTGAGGGCACACACTCCGGACAACTGGGAAACCTGAAGCCGAGCGGAAAGCACGTGGTCTTCAACGGCAGCTCACGCGTCACGATCGAGGGCGGGAAGATCTCGAAAATCACTTCGGATTGGGAGCATGCGGGCCTTAAGAACCAGGTAGGGCACGCTTGAAGCCCGCCCTGGCCATCGCGATTCTCCTGGCCGCTGGCTCGGCGTTCGCCGGCGATATCATCGGCGGGCGCCTGGTGAACCAGATCGGAGTGCGCCTGTCGTCTCGGGCCGCCGCCAAACCGAAGGTCGGCGATACGTTCCAAGGGGTTGTCGTGGATCCCGCGAAGCTGTCCGGCTTCGGCTTCAACAACCTCAAGCAGGGTGACAGGGTGACTCTCAAGATCACCGGCCCCAACAACGAGTTCGAGCTCCAGCGCGCCTCGTCGCCCACTTTCTCCAAGGCCTTCCACTTCGACCCGCAGGGCAAGCTCGTTCCCGGCCCGGTAAGCGCCGCGCCCAGCGCGCACTAGCTCTCACGTGGAGCCGGCCCCGCCGCCGGCTCGACTGGCGTGGATCGACGCGGCGCGCACCGTGGCGTGCGCGCTCGTCGTCCTCGTCCACGTGAACATCTACTACCGCGCCGGAGCGAACTCCTGGTGGCCGGGCGGCTTCTCCGGCGTCCCCTTCTTCGGGCTCGCCGTGCCGGCGTTCTTCCTGATCGCCGGTTACGTCTCGCCCGGCCCGCCTCGGCTCGCGCGCCGCCTGGCCAAGCTTCTCCCGGCGTTCTACGCCTGGAACGCGATCCTCGTCGTCACGGGATCGCAGGGCCGCGATCTGGCGGCGTCCGAGGTCGTCTTCTACCTGCTGACGGGCGCCAACCAGCTCTACTTCATCTTCGCGCTCGTTCAGCTTCTCGTCCTCCATCGCCTGCTTGCGCCCAAGTGGCTGGGCTGGGGCGCGGCGATAGCGACGCTGGCCTTCTACGCCGCCGCCGACGCGGCGGTCTGGACGCGCGGCGCCGCCTCCGAGATCTTCACGCTCTATCTGAACCGCTCGTTCGCGGCATGGGCGGTCTTTTACGCGGCCGGCGTCCTGCTCGCCCGTCGTCCCGGCCTTCTGGAAGGCCTCTGGAGGAAACGCGCGATCCTCGTCGCGGCTGCGGTCGTTACGTACGCCGCCTACGTCGCCGAGCTGCGCGCCGAGGACCGCGTCCTCTCGTTCAACCCGGTCCTGCAGTTCCTAGTGCCGGGCCTGCCGTTTCAGCTCGTGGGAGCGGTGCTCCTCCTCCTCGCGCTGCGGCGGCTCGAGGCATCTCCACGTACCAAGCCCGCCGTCCTCTGGCTCGCTGCCGCCGCGCCGGACACGTTCGGCATCTATCTCTCCCACGTGTCGGTGCAGGCCGCGCTCTTCGGCCTATGGGTCCGCGCGGGCCATGAAGGCGCACACTGGACCGAGGTGCCGATCCTCGCGGCGGCCTCGTGGATCGTCTGTCAGCTCGCGACGCGCGCCGGACGGGCGCTTCGCGAGTCCCTTTACCTTCGTTTTCGACGTGAATAGACATGAAGGAGCGCCTATGACGCCCCTACGTATCGCCTTCTCGCACCGCTCCTGCCGGCGCTGGCGCTCGCCTCCGTCGCCAAGCTCGACGTGCCCGTGAAGCCTCCGGCGAAGAAGGCGAAGCTGACCGTCTTCGATGGGAGAGGCAAGCTGGGCGAGACGGTCACCGTCAAGGCGCTTTTCATGCCGGACAACCCAGGGCGGCGGTGGAGGCGTGTCCACGGATCTAACATTTGAAAATCCTTGGATTTTCATGGGTGCGACCTATGATCTCGCCCCGCAAGAGGAGAGACCCGATGATTGTATTCATGACAGGCCTGGCTTTGGCGCTCGTGACATCCGCGGCACCCTCGATGGCCGCCGAAAACGGCGACGATCCGTTCCAGTGGCTGGAAGAGGTGCAGGGCGAGAAGGCGTTGGCCTGGGCCAAGGAAAAGAACGCGAAATCGACGGCGCTCCTGGAAGCCCGCCCGGAGTACAAGCCGATCTACCAGCGCACGCTGGAGATCCTGGATTCGAAGGAGAGAATCCCCACGCCCGAGCTCCTGGGCGACACCGTCTACAACTTCTGGAAGGACGAGAGGAACGAACGCGGCCTCTGGCGGCGGACGACGCTCGTCTCCTACCGCACCGCCGCCCCGCAGTGGGAGACGGTGCTCGACGTCGACGCGCTCGCGAAGGCGGACGGCAAGAGCTGGGTCTGGAAGGGCGCGGCCTGCCTGCCCCCGGCCTACGCCCGGTGCCTCATCAATCTCTCGCCCGGCGGTTCCGACGCTTCCATTCGGCGTGAGTTCGACACCGTCACGAAGCAGTTCGTGCCCGGCGGCTTCACCCTGCCCGAGGCGAAATCGATCCTCGCGTGGCGGGACGAGGACACGCTCTGGGTCGGGACGGACTTCGGTCCCGGCTCGCTCACCAAATCCGGATACGCCCGCATCGTCAAGCTGTGGAAACGCGGGACCCCGCTGTCCGAGGCGCGGACCATCTTCGAAGGCAACACCGATGACGTCGCCTCCCTCGGCACCAGCGAGATCCTGAGCGACGGCCGGTATGACGTAGTCACGCGGGTCCCGGCCATTTTTCGGCAGGAGTCGTACCTCCTCCTCGGCGACCGTCTCGTCAAGCTGGACGTGCCCGAGGACTGCCGGCCGCGCGGGTTCTTCCGCGACCGGTACCTCTTGTCCCTGCGGAGCGCCTGGACGGTCGGCGGCAAGACGTACCGCGAAGGCTCCCTGCTCGCGGTGCGCATCGACGATCTCCTGAGGGGCACCGGCCGCGTCGACGTTCTCTTCGAGCCGTCCGAGCGGGTCTCTCTCGCCAGCGTACGGCGGACGCGCGACCGCGTGATCATCCAGACGCTCGACAATGTGCGCGGCCACATCACGGCACTCGCCCTCGACGGCGCCGGGTGGAAGCGGTCCGAGGTGCCGACGCCGGCACTCGGCTCGGCGGACCTTTCGTCCATGAACGACCTCACCGAGACTTTCTTCTTCACCTACGAGGACTACTCGACTCCCGTCTCCCTCTGGCTTTCCGAGAACGGGGGAGCGCCTGCGAAGGTCAAGTCCATGCCGGCCTTCTTCGACGCGGCCGGGATCAAGACCGAGCAGCTCGAGGCAACGTCCAGGGACGGCACGAAGATCCCCTATTCCGTCGTGACCCCCAGGGGGTTCAAGGCCGACGGCGCCGCCCCCACGCTCCTCTACGCCTACGGCGGCTTCGAGCAGTCCATGGTGCCGCACTACAGCGGCACCGTTGGCTCCGCGTGGCTCTCGCGCGGCGGCGTCTACGTCGTCGCCAACATCCGCGGCGGCGGCGAGTTCGGCCCCGCCTGGCACAAGGGGGCCGTCAAGGAGAAGCACATCACGAACTTCGAGGACTTCTCCGCGGTCGCGCGGGACGTGATCGCGCGGAAGATCACCTCGTCACGCCACCTCGGGATCATGGGCGGCTCGCAGGGCGGCCTCCTCGTCGGCGGCACGTTCACGCTCTACCCCGACCTCGCGCGTGCCGTGGTCGTGCAGGTGCCGCTCGCCGACATGCGCCGCTACAACCGGCTCCTGGCCGGTGCGAGCTGGATGGCCGAGTACGGCGACCCGGACAAGCCCGAGGACTGGGCGTACATCCAGACGTGGTCGCCGTACCACCTCCTGAAAAAGGACGCGAAGTACCCGACGCCGTTCTTCTGGACGAACACCAAGGACGATCGCGTTCACCCCGGACACGCGCGGAAGATGGTCGCGAAGATGGAGGCCCAGGGGCACCCCGTGTACTACTTCGAGAACATCGAGGGAGGCCACGGCACCGGCGCCGTCAACAAGCAGACCGCGATGGTCAACGCCCTCCAGTACTCCTACCTCTGGATGATGTTGCGGTGAGACGGCGCTAGACTCCGCGACTCCTTGAAGCGCGTTCTCCTCTACGGTGCCGTCGGCGGCGTCCTCATCGCGGCCTTGAAGCTGATCGAGTATCAGCACTTCGTCCGCGCGTACCCGGGGGAGGTCTACGGCGGTCTCGTGGCGGTGATCTTCACCGCCGTCGGCGCGTACCTCGGCCTGAGATGGACGCGGGCGCGGGAAGTCGTGGTCGTGCAAGAGGTGGTGAAGGAAGTGCGCGTTCGGGAGGGCGGGCCGTTCGCCTTGAACACCGAGGCGCTCAGGGAACTTGGCATCACGCCGCGCGAGCACGAGATCCTCGGCCTGATCGCGGAGGGGCTCAGCAACCGGGAAATCGGGGAAAGGCTGTTCGTATCCGAGAACACGGTGAAGACTCATTCGGCCCGGCTCTTCGAGAAAATGAGCGTCAACCGGAGAACCCAGGCCGTCCAGGAGGCAAGGCGAATCGGGCTGATTCCGTGATTCCCGGGTCAACGAAAGGATGATTCGCGCGGGTGAGACCCGAAATCACCCGAAAGTATGACGACAGGGACACGGTGCGGGCCGTAGGTTGCCGCCAGAAGGAGACCGGAAATGAAGAAGATCGTTTGGACGTTCGGCCTGATCTCGGGCGGGATCCTCGCGGCGCTGATGGCGGTCACGGCGCCGCTGTGCATGGACGGGAAGATGGGCGACTACGCGGAACTCATCGGCTACACCGCCATGGTGCTGGCGTTCGTTCTCGTCTTCTTCGCCATCCGCTCGTACCGCGAGAACGTGGGCGGCGGCACGATCACGTTCGGCAAGGCGTTCAAGGTCGGTCTTCTCGTCTGCCTGATCGCGAGCACGGGTTATGTGGTCACGTGGGAGATCGTCTATTACGGATTCCTGCCCGATTTTGCGGACAGGTACGCGGCGCACACGCTCCAGAAGATGCAGGCCAAGGGCGCGACCCCGCAGGCGATCGAGAAGGCGACGCAGGAGATGGCGAAGTTCAAGGTGTGGTACAGGAACCCCCTGCTCAACGTCGGCATGACGTACGTCGAGGTGTTCCCGGTCGGCTTGATCGTGACCCTCGTCTCGGCCGCGATCCTCAGAAAGAAAACGCCGCCCGCGCCCACGGTGGCGGCGGTGGCGTCGTAGCCCGCGCTTCAGTTTCCGCAGCCCGGCCCTGCCGCGGCGTCTTTCGCGGGCAGGGTGAGATCGAACGTCGCGTCCCACGAGTACTTCGACCCGTCGCTCACCTTCCCGCCGGTGATGCGGCCCGAGATCGTCCCGCCCGGAACGATGTTTCCCGCGAGCTTCACGAACTTCAGGTTTTCCTTGTCCTCCGGCAGGTGGAACACCCACTGCCGGCTGACCATGAAGGAGTCGGCGCTGTTGACGCTCGTCTCCACGCTCTTCACCGCCGCGCCGCTCGCCGCGGGCTTGCCGCCGCCGGGACAGAACGCGAAGTGCATCATCGTGCGCGGCTTCCCGGCCTCGTTCTTGTCCGTCGCGTACGAGCTGACGTGGAACGAGTCGGTCTCCTTCGCGGTGAACGGCGTGTCGGAGAAATACAGCGTCACGCTGTGCTGGTCCTCGAAGACCGCCGCGATGCAGTGCTTCATCGTCACCGGCTTGTCTCCGAGAACCGCCTTCACGCTGCACTTGTTCTCGGCGAAGGCCGGAGCGGAAAGAACGAACAGGAACCCGAGGACGAGGAATCGGCTGATTGAGCTGCCCATGAAGCGCAGCCTATCCCGATCGCGTCGCGCACCCAAGAAGGGGCTCAGCGACGGTCGGCCGGAGGCAAGGCCGGGGGGCGTTCGATCACGACGCTCGGCGGAGGAGAGCCGGTCGGGCCCATTCGCCGGGTGACGAGGAACACCGCGAGGGTCCATGTCGGCACGAGGTCGACGGCCGGAAGGAGCTCGACGGCGAAAGCCGGAAGAAACGCCCAATGCCATCCGAGAAGCGCGACCATCGCGGCCCCGACCGCAACGTCGAGCACGGCGTCGAAGCCCGCCGGCGCACCGCCCACGAAGAGCGGCATGAAGCCGAGCTGAACGGCGTCGGCGACGACGGCGATGATTCGCGCGGCAAGCACCCGCCGCTGCAACGCTTCCACGCGCGAACGTTAGGCCGGGCGACGGGAGGCGGTCAACCGCCGCGCGTCAGCGCCGCGGCCTCCACCGCGCCCACCGTCGCGAGGTTGACGACCTCCTCCACCGTCGCCCCGTACTGGAGCAAGTGGGCCGGCAGCCTCGTGCCCATGAGCAGGGGTCCGATGGGCACGGCTCCGCCGACGTACTGGAGCAGGTGCAGCGCCAGATTTCCCGACTGCAGATCCGGGAAGACGAGGACGTTGGCGTCCCTCTCCAGAACGGAGAAGGGGAAATACTCCCGGCGAAGGGGACCGTCCAGTGCGGTCGCGAGCTGCATCTCGCCGTCGATGATCAGCCCGGGCGCGTGCTCCTTGGCGATCTCCGTGGCCCGGCGGACCTTCCGGGTCAGGGGATGGTCCACGCTGCCGAAGTTCGAGAAGGAGAGCATGGAGACGCGGGGCTCGACGCCCAGCGAACGGGCCATTCGCGCGGCCAGGAGGGCGATCTCGGCCAGCTCCTCCGCGTCGGGAGCGATGTTCACCGCGCAGTCGGCGAGGAAGAGGATGCCCTTCGGGAGCAGAACCATGTAGTGGCTGGAGACGCGGCGGACGCCCGGGGCGGGGCCGATCACCTCCAGGATGGTCCGCAGGGACTCGACGTAGTGAGTGGAGACGCCGGCGATCATCATGTCCGCGTCGCCGCTGTGGAGCATCATGGCCGCGAAAGAGTCGGTCTGGCGCAGCCGTTGAGCGGCGGCGGCCCGCATCACTCCGCGGCGGCGGCGCATGCGGAAGTACTCGTCGACGTACGCTTCGAAGCGCGGGCTGCGGGAAGGCTCGACCACCGGGACGCCGCTCAGCTCGAATCGGAGCCGCTCGATCGCCTCGCGGACCTCGTCCTCCCGCCCCAGGAGGATCGGGCTCGCGATCCCCTCGTCCGTGAGGATGGCGCAGGCGCGCAGAATCGTCTCGCTCGTCCCCTCGGGGAACACGACCCGCAATGGATGCTGGCGGGCGGTCAGGATCATTCCGCGCATCGTCTCCCGGCCGGTCCCGAGGCGAATGGTGAGGCCGTCCTGATACGCGCGGGTGTCCAGGGGCCGGCGGGCGATCCCTTCCTCGATCGCCCGCTGGGCCACGGCCGTCGACTCCCGCACGAGGATCCGCGGATCGATCGGCTTGGGCAGGAGGTACTCGGGGCCGAAGCTGAAGCGCTCTCTTCCGTAGGCCCGCTCGACCTCCTCCACTACGTCCTCGCGGGCCAGCTCCGCCAGGGCTCGTGCGGCGGCCACGAGCATCCCCGGCGTGATGCGCGTCGCCTGGACGTCCAGCGCTCCCCGGAAGATGTACGGGAAGCTCAGCAGGTCGAGAACCGCGTTGGGATGCTGGTCGAGGCTGGTGGCCACGATCACATCCCTCCGGCTCGCCCGCGCCGCCTCGTATCCGATCTCGGGCTCGGGTGTCGCGAGCGCGAATACGATGGGGAAGCGCGCCATGGAGCGGATCATTTCCTGGGTGAGGACGCCGGCGGCGGAGGCACCGAGGAAGACGTCCGCGCCCCGCAGGCCCTCTTCGAGCCGGCCGGCCGGATGCCCCCGTGCGAAGACTCGCTGGTAGTCGTCGAGATCCTGTCGATCGGGGTGGATCAGGCCCTTGACGTCGTAGACGAGGAGGTTCTCCGGCAGCACGCCGAGCGACAGGAAGAGCCGTGCGCAGCCGGTGCCCACCGTCCCGGCGCCGCAAAGGACGACCCGGACCGCGTCGATGCGCTTGTCCACGAGGTCCAGCGCGTTGAGCAGCGCGGCGGCGGCGACCACCGCCGTGCTGTCGAGGTTCTCGTGGAAGACGGGGATGTTCAGCCTCTCCTTGAGCTGGTCGTAGATGAAGAGCCCTTCGGGAGCGCGGATGTCCTTGAGGTTGATCCCGCCGAACGTCGGCTCGAGCATCTGGACGGTCTCGACGAAGCGGCCGGGGTCCGTGGTGTCCAGCTCCAGGTCGAAGACGTCGATGTCGGCGAGGCGCTTGAACAGGACGGACACACCCTCCTGCATCGGCTTGGCGGCGAGCGGACCCACCTGGCCGAGGCCCGGCACCGCCGTTCCGTTCGTGACGACGCCGACGAGGTTCCCCCGCGAGGTATAGCGGAAAGCCGCCGCGGCATCCTGGGCGATCTCCCGGGCGGGAAAAGAAGCACCCGGCAGATAAGCGAGTCGCATCTCCCGCGGAGTCGAGCAGGGCTTGGTGGCCTTCACCTCGATCTTGCCGGCCCGGTCGCCTCCGTGATACTGGAGGGAATCTTCGCGTCGGATCATGACGTCTCGTCCTCCTCAAACGACTGAGTGCGCGGCGGCCGCGGCCAGGGGATGGCGCGTCAGAGTCTCGTGGAGCGTCGAGAGGAACGCGGCCACGGGGCGGACCTGAAGGATGAAGAGCCGCGTTCCCTCGATCCCGAATTCGATGTCGAGGGGGTAGCCGTAAGCGACCTCGAGGCGGGCCGCGAGGCGCACCAGCTCGCTGAGCTCGACGTATTCCAGGGCGGGCCGTAGCCTCTGGTGATAGAGGCACTCCGCGCGGAGAGTCCCGAAGCCCGCACGCCGGTTGAAGACGACCTGCTCGCGCTTGTCCGCGGTGACGTAGCGGAATCGGAGCGACGCCCCCTCGAGATCGCCTTCCCTCGCGACCACGACGTGATCGGCCTCGACGGTTCCCGAGACGATCCCCTCGCCCAGCCCCAACCCGGCGTTGATCACGATCTCCCGCAGCTCGCCCTCGGCGACGTTGACGGTCTGGAGCACGCCGGAAACCCGCGACCAGACGATCCGCTGGATGATGACGCCGCCGCCCGCCCGTTCGGTTCCCATCCCCAGGACGGCGCGGTTGTGGATCGCGCGCTCGGTCCAGAGACCGCTCCAGGCGCGTTTGAGGTGCTCGAGGACGGAGCGGTCGTCACGGACGAAAAGGAAAGTCTCGAACTCGCCGGCGCGAGAGGCGATCTCGGTGTCCTCCTCGCGGGCGGAAGAGCGGATTGCGACGAACGGCCTCGCCGGTTCTTCGTCGGGATGCCCCGGCGCCTCCGCGAGGGCACGGTAGGCGCCCACGACTTCCTCGTTCAGCTCCTCGGGGAGAATCACCCGGTCCCAGAGGGCGCGGATGTTGGCGGACTTCTGGGGATTGTCGAGGTCGCCGCGCGCGAGGATGCCGTCGATCGCCTCACGGAGCGTGCATGCGCCCGGCGGAACGGGCGAGTCGAGAACCTCCTCGAACGCGCGGTCCGTGACGACGAACCAGGGCGGAACGAGGCCGCTGCCCCCCAGCCGCTCGACTTCGGCGAGGTTCGCCGCCTTCCAGCCGACGAGAGAGTGGATCTCGAACCCTCCTTCCCCGGCCGCAAGGACGCGTCGATTCCCGAGCCTCCGTTGGACGGACCCGTCTTCGTTCGCCAGCCGTGTCCGGGCGAGCCGAGTGTCTTCGTCTTCGGGCAGGCCGAGGACGAGGTCCAACCGCTGGATCTGACGGAGGAGATGGCGCAGTCGAGGATCGAGCGCCGGTGCGGTGACGAGGCTGCGGAGAGCCCGCGCCCGTTCGGCGCGCAGCTCCTCGAGGCGGCGAAGGACTGGGAAATCGACATCGGGGACGCTGGAGCTGTCCGGTGAGGAAGGCTCCATTCCACACTCGCGCAGCGAGGCAGCCGCGCCCTCCAGGCCCTGGCGGAGGCGGAGCGTCTCGAGCCGCTGGGCCAGAATCTCGAACGGAGAGTCAGACGTGGGGATGCGGCGCCTGGTCTCGCTCGCCACGGCCTCGTGGCGCCGAACCAGCTCCTGCGTCAACCGGACGAGGTGGTCCCGGGTGGCCTCCCCGACACCGCGATTACGGAGGAGGAGTGAAAGAAGCTGCGCTCTTTCACCGCGGCTCGCGGCGCCTCCTGGAAGAGCTTCGCCAAGAAGCAGCTCGTGGGCCGCGTGACGCGCGAGCACCGGGTCGGTGAGCCGGACGAGAAGCTTGCGGATCTGGTGCGCTCCGCGCAAGCGACGGCCGCGCAGAGCCAGGATCTCCTTCTCGTCGTTCGCGCGGGCCAGACGAAGGCCCGCCTCGCCGAAGAGCCGAAACCCTTCGTGCAACGCCAGGACGTCGCGGTGCTGGCCGAGGACGCGCAACGTTCCCTCCGACGCGTCCAGGACGAGCAGGTCTCCTTCCCGCAGGCGATGCTCGCGGTCGCGCCAGTCGCGGTAAAGCGAAACCCGGGAGCCGAAGACGTCACGCAGCTCCTCCCGGTACTCCGGTGTGCGATAGAGCAGCGCGAGGAGGCCGTCGGGCTCCCGCTGCCACTGACCGGAGACGATGAGCGCGGGCTTGCGGAACTGCATGGCGATGAGCCCCGCGTGGCTCAGGATTCCGCCCCCCGTGGAGACGATTCCCCGCGCGTGGTAGAGAAACGTGTTGTCCTCGGGCCGCACCGAAGAGGCCACGAGAACGGCGCCGTCGAAGTCCTCCGGAGTCCGGCCCGCCGTGCCGAAGAGAGCCGTTCCCACCGCGCGGCCCGGAGAGGCCCTGAACCCGCGGAGGACGCGCTCACCGGGCAGGGACCGGGGGCGGGGCATCGGGTTCGGCCTGCGAAGCGTTTCGAGGATCTCCGCGGTTTCCTCCGGCCGCGCCCGGGCCGCCTGCTCCGCGCCTGGAGAAAGGTAGTTGTTGCGGCGGAGAAGCGCAGCCAGGGCGGCCGGGTCGTCGCTCCATGTGGCCTCCCAGGGACCACCCGCGTCCTTTCGGCGGCGACAGAGAACCTCGCCGCGCGAGAAGAGCGCGAGGCGGGCGATCCCTCCCGCATCCCTGAGCACGTCGAGGGCGAGGTTCTCCCCGCGCAGGGCCAGCCTCGCGCGTTGAACGTCATGGCCGTTGACGCAACCCGTATTGCGGAAGCGCAGCGCGCGCTCGAGCGGCCCTGCCAGCCGGGCGAGGTGGGCCGCGGCGGCGATGTCGCCCGAACCGAGCATCTCGGCGAAGACTTCGGCCTCGTGCCGCGCCTCGAAGAGGCCGGGGGGAGGGGCGCGCAGGCCTTCGGGAGTCGCGACGAGCTGGCCCCGTGCCACGGCCTCGCGAAGAGGGCGCAGGAACTGACGCTCGAGGCGGATCTCGCCCACGAGTTTCTCGGCATCCTCGAGGACGAACGGGGTCACCTCGAGGCCCAGCTCCGCGACCGACGCTTGAAGGCGCGTGAGGAAGCTCGCTGGAGGCGGAATGCGCAAGCGGTCCCGGTAAGGCCCGTCACCCGACCACGTGACTTCACGTTCTCCGGCCGGTCCGCTTTCCACGGCAACGAGGATCCCCAGCCGATCCCTGGTGAGGAGCTGACGCAGGGGCAGGACGCCCCATTGAGCGAACGAGTCGGCCCACGTTTCGCTCACCGTCCGGCGTCCGTCGGCGTCGAGGGACAGAGAGCCGATGATCCAGTCCAGATCCATGAGGTAGGGGACCAGGCAGCAGACGAGCTCGGCCTTTTCGCAGACGTCGCCGAGGTCGAGCGCCCGCTCTTTGTCGTAGCGAGCGTGTACCCGGGTGCCCTCGAGCCGGACGTCGAACTCGAGACGACGGAGGAAAAGAAGCAGCGCTTCGAGGGAAGTGTTGGGGTGGACTGACAGCTCGTAGACGCTGACGGCGTAGTACTCGAGATCGATCATCCCGCCCAGGAGCGGCGGCGAGTAGTCGATGCGGAGGAAGGCCGGGTGGTTCCGGAAGGCGAGGTAGTAGTGGACCTCGTTGCCGTAGCAGAACACCCGGACGCCCGGAAAAACCTCCTGGCCGTGAAAGAGCTGGCGCACGAACGCGTCCGCGATCACGGCAACGGGATACGGAATCTCGAACACGGCCTCGGGCTCGAAGTCGAGGTAGGTGATCTTCCGCAACGTTTGCAGGGTTTTCTTGTGGGAGGCCAGGACCAGATCCACCGTGCGACTCGTGGCTCTGCCGGCTTCGACGAGGCGGGACCCCAGGCGCAGGCCGCGCTGGTGCAGGTAGCGCTTGAGGCCGTGGAGGGTCCGCACCTCCCCGAGCGTGCGGGGATCCTCGAAGCTCTGTACGAGACGCGTCAGCTCCGCCGAGAGCTGGGCGGGCGCGCCCGCCTTCGCGAGCT
>JAMQPJ010000522.1 GCA_023717585.1 Thermoanaerobaculia bacterium | reverse complement strand
GGTCGAAAAATCGTAGTGCTTTCTCATTGGCTCCAGCTCGTGGCATAGATGCCACGCTCCTTTCGATTCGCCCGACGCGCCGAGATGATGCGGATCACATCACCGCCGTGCCGATAGCAATGGCAGACGACCAAAAGCCGCGGGTCGGCGCTCAGGCCGAGCAGAATGAAGCGCTCCTCGGCTGCCGAGTGCTCGGGGTCGTCGATCAACAGGCCGTTATCGTCCGCAAAAGATTACAAGGCGTGCGGCCATGGACGGCGCTGGGCGGAGGAGAGCCCGCCTACCCCCGGCTGCGCATCAGGTTGAACTTCGCGAGCTCCGCGTAGGTGAGCGTGGAGTCGAGGTCCTCGCGCCCGATCCGGAGGTTCTGGACGAGCCCTTCGAGGACGAGCTCCATCAGGAACGCGCGTTCGTAGTGGTCGCGTGGCCTGGCGTGCTTGAGGACGAAGTCCGACAGGCCCTTCACGGACTCCAGCGTCCGGAGGTGCTCGGAAAACGGCGTCGCGTCCGAGAGGACGATCTTCCTCTCGTCCGCGAAGGCCGAGACGATTTCCTCGTAGGGTCCGGGAGTGGCCGCGGTCGCGGCAGCTGCCGTGCGCCGGCCCTCCGCGCGCTCGAGCGTCGTCGGGCCGCTCAGGTCGTCCTCGTCCAGCTCGCCGCTCCGGGGCCGGCGCCGGCTCTCCGCACGCGTACGCGGGCCCTCGACGGGCGGGAACTTCGCTTCGAAAAGCGCTTTCACCGCGTCGCCGATGAGCTTCTTGGCCACGATCTCGGCGCCCTGCTGTTCGCCCTCGAACACCATCTCGACCTTGCCCGTGATCGCGGGCAGCGCCGCGAAGAGGTCGACGAGGCGGGGCGCGACGACGGACTCACCCGTGCTCAGCGCCCGCCGCTCGAGGTTCGATACGAGGAGCTCGCGCGCCGCGATCGAGAGGCGCGCCGACACGCCCGAGGACTGGTCCACGAGCTCGCTCTTCCGCGCCACGAAGGCGATCTCCTCGACGAGGAGCTTCACCTCGTCGCCGAGGAGCACCGTCAGTCCCGCCGTCTCGCGGTCCGTCCAGGCTTCCTGGTCCGTGATCGCCGAGGCCGTCTTCGCGTCGACGGGATAGTGCGTGAGGATCTGCGACGCGATGCGGTCTTTCAGGGGCGTGATGATGTTGCCGCGGTTCGTGTAGTCCTCCGGGTTCGCCGAGAAGACCATCAGGATGTCGAGCGGGATGCGCAGGGGGAAGCCGCGGATCTGCAGGTCGCGCTCCTCGAGGATGTTGAGGAGGCCGACCTGGATGCGCGGCTGCAGGTCCGGCAGCTCGTTGATCGCGAAAATGCCGCGGTTCGTGCGCGGCACGATGCCGTAGTGGATGACGTCCTCGTCGGCGAACGTCTTCTTGAGCGTGGCGGCCTTCACGGGGTCGACGTCGCCGATGAGGTCGGCGATCGTGACGTCCGGCGTCGCGAGCTTCTCGCGGTAGCGCGCCGCGCGCTTCAGCCAGGCGACGGGCAGGTCGTTTCCGGCGCTCGCCGCCATGCGGCGACCGTACGCGGAGAAGGGCGCGAACGGCGATTCGTTCAGCTCCGAGCCCGCGATCACGGGGATCTCCTCGTCGAGGAGGTTCACGAGCGCGCGCAGGAGGCGCGTCTTCGCCTGGCCGCGCAGGCCGAGAAGAACGATGTCGTGGCGCGCGAGGATCGCGTTCTGCAGCGCGGGGAGGACCGTCTTTTCGTAGCCGAGGATGCCGGGGAACACGTTCTCGCCCTTCTTCAGCTTCGCGATCAGGTTGTCCCGCACCTCGTCCTTGACGGTTTTCGGCGCGTAGCCGGCCGCGATGAGATCACCGAGGGTCGTCGGACGTTCGGTCATGAGACTGAGTTTAGGGTAAGGGCGGTCTGACCGGACCGGTCAGTGCTGGTTGCGGCCCAGTCACCCGGCCGAGTACTCGCGCACCGGGTCTCCCGGCGGGATCACGGGCACGAACGGGACGGACTGCGACGCGAACCGCGCGCCGAGCGCCTCCATCCGCTTCTTCGACCAGCCCGCGAACGTGTCCTCGATCCTTCCGTCCGGAGCGAGCAGGACGAGGAGCGGCACCGACTCGACGTCGAACGCATTCGACGCGACGAACGCGGGCTCGGGATCGAGGAGGAGATCGAACGTCGCGGCGCCGTGCGCCGCGTAATACGCGCGGCTCGATGCCGCGTCGTCCTGCGAGATCCCGACGACGTGCACGGATTTCCCGCCATAAGCGCCGTGGAGGCGCTGCAGGTACGGCCACGAGAGCTGGCAGATGGGGCAGCTCGTCTTGAAGAACGCGAGGAGGACGGGGAGGCCGTTTCCCGCGGCGAGGACCTCTTTCATGGAAAGCGAGCCGCCTTCAGTCGTCCGGAATCGCGTTTTGGGCGCGGTGGAGCCTGCCGGGGATTCCATGCCGGGAGTGTATCCGGAGAGGAAGCGTCGGGCGTCAGTTCGCGTCGCCGGCCGTTCCCGCGGGAATCGGGGTCGTGCCCGACGCCCCGCGCGGGGCGCCGGTCGTCGCGTCGGCGACGCGCAGCGAGACGGCCCTCGCGCCGTCGGGCGTCGGCAGATAGCGCGCGACGACGTGGTCCTTCGGCTTCAGCAGGGCGAACGTGGAAGGCTGCTTTCCCCGAATGACGGGCACGTCGGGCGCCACGGCGAGGGCGATCGTTTCGCGGGTGGCGGGCTTGCCCTTGACCGCAGTCGACTTCACGGACTCGCGCACCAGGACGAGGCGCGCGGGGAGATCGACCCACACGATTTCGCCCACGATCGTCTTAGAGGGTTCGGCAGCCGTCGCCGCAACCGCCGACGCGGATTTCGCCGCGGTCCCGGTCTTTTGGGCTTCCTCGGGAGCGATGAGCAGTGCCAGAAGGAGGACGAGGGCAGACATCGGTCGTTGTACGTGCACGAGCCGTGCCGGGTTTGGAGAGAGACATCGCGCGGCATTTCAAGGCCAAAACGCCGTACTTTGGCTGCTTACGGCCCGTGGCGTGCGCTTACCACACGCCGCGCGACGCGGGTCCGCCCCATTTCGTTCGACGGGGGACGTCCAAATGGAATGGTCGAGGCCGCCTCAGGAGGGCTTCTTCAATCCGAACTTTTCCAGGCGATATTGCAGCGTGCGGTACGTCAGGCCGAGGAGGCGGGCCGCCCGCGCGATGACCCATCCGGATTTCTCCATCGCCTGAACGATGAGCTGGCGCTCGAATTCCTCGATGTCGATTCCCTCCGCGGGAATGTCGAAGCCGTACGGCCGCGCGGAGGGCGCGGTGCGGAGGCGCACGTCCGCGGGGAGGTCCTCCGGGCGGATCGTGTTCCCTTCGCAGAGAAGCACGGCGCGCTCGACGAGGCTCTCGAGCTGGCGCACGTTGCCGGGCCACGGATGCCGCACCAGAAGCTCCATCGCCTCGTGAGAGACCGTGCTCACGGCCGTGCCGTGCGACGCGTTCGACTTGTCGAGGAAGCGGCTCACGAGGGCCTTGATGTCGGAGGCGCGCTCGCGGAGCGGCGGCAGGTCGACGGGGATCACGGCGAGGCGATAGAAGAGGTCCTCGCGAAACTGGCCCGTCTTCATCATCCCCTCGAGGTCGCGGTTCGTGGCGGCGACGATGCGCACGTCCACGGGGATCGTCTCCGTGCCCCCAACGCGCTTGACCTCCTTTTCCTGCAGCGCGCGCAGGATCTTGCCCTGAAGCGGCAGGGTGAGGTCCCCGATCTCGTCGAGAAAAAGGGTCGAGCCGCTGGCCGCCTCGACGAGCCCGACCTTCTTCACGTCGGCCCCCGTGAACGAGCCCCTCTCGTGACCGAAGAGCTCGCTCTCGAGGAGGTTTTCCGGAATGGCCGCGCAGTTCAGCGCGAAGAAGGGCCTGGCGGAGCGGAGCGAGCGCGCGTGAATCGCGCGGGCGACGAGCTCCTTGCCGGTGCCGGATTCTCCGCGGATCAGAATCGTGGAGTTCGTCGGGGCGATTTTCTCCACGAGCCGGAACATGTCGCGCATGGGCGCGCTCTCGCCGACGATGGCTTCGAGCCCGTCGTTCTTCAGCCGCCGCTCGAGGCGGAGATTCTTCTCGGCGAGCCGGAACGCCTCGACGGCGCGTTCCACGCGAAAGAGCAGCTCGTCGGCGACGACCGGTTTCGACATGTAGTCGTACGCGCCGAGACGGTGCGCCTCGCGCGCGCGCTCGACCGAGCCGTGCGCCGTCACGAGAATGACTTTCGGCGCGAGCGGCCCGTCGGCCAGGGAGCTCAGGCTCTTCACGACGTCCATGCCGGTGAGGCCCGGCATCTTGAGGTCGGTGAGAACGACTTCGGGCCGGATCTCGGCCGCCTTCACGAGCGCCTCTCGCCCGTCCGCGGCGGCGGTGACCTTGTATCCCTCGTCTTCGAGGATCAGGGCGAGCGACTCGCGCTGATGCTTCTCGTCGTCGACGATGAGGAGAGTGGCCTTCGGTTCCCTGGCGTTCACGGTGCTCACGGGGGTGAGATTACCCCTGAGTCCCGTCAGCCGCCGGCGGGCAGGGAGATTCGAAAGAGGGCCCCGGGTCGTCCGTCGCCGCGAGGGGCCGCCGTGACCCTCCCGCCGTGCTCCTCGACGATCCGCTTGACCATCGCGAGGCCGAGGCCCACGCCGCCCTCTTTCCTCGAGAAGTAGGGGTCGAAGAGGCGCGGGAGGTCGGCTTCCGAAATCCCGGGTCCCTCGTCTTCGACGGAGAGGACGAGGCGCCGGCCGGATTCCTCGATCCCGCTCTCGGCGGAGAGACTCACGCGCAGGCGGCCGCCGTGCCGTTCCATCGCCTGAATGCCGTTCTGCACGAGGTTCCAGATCGAGGACTTGAGGAGGTTCGCGTCCGCCCGAAGGAGCGGCGCCGCGTCCGGAATCTCTTCCTCGATCGTGACGTGGGCCTGCACCGCCGTCTCGGCGAGGTCCGAAAGAGTGTGCCGCACGAGAGCGGCGATGTCCGTCGGCGCGAACGCGAGGGTGAGGGGCCTCCCGTACGCGAGGAAGTTGTTGATGAGGATCGCGAGGCGGTTGATCTCCTCGCGAAGCGCCTCGATGCGCGTGCCGTACTCGGCCGCGGCAGCCTCGTCGACCGGGCGGTGACGCCGCCTCAGGACGTCGAGCCCGAGGGACATGGCGTTCAGGGGGTTCTTGATCTCGTGCGCGAGGCCGGAAGCGAGGTGCCCGATCTCGGCGCGCTTCTCGGCGCCCGCGAGGCGCACCTCGAGCTCCTGCCTCTCCCGCAGCTTCTCCGTCATGTAGTTGAAGGTGGAAGCCAGCCGCCCGATCTCGTCGTCGCGGTCGACCGGCACGGTCACGTCGAGCCGCCCTTCCGCCACCTGGGCCGCGCCGTCGGCGAGGAGGTCGAGGGGGCGGGTCGCGTTGCGCGTGAGGACGAGCATGACCGCGAGGCCGAGCGCGAAGACGCCGAGCAGCGCGAAGAGACGGCGCCGGAAGTTGTCCGCGAGCTGGGCGCGGATGTTCTCGAGGTTGTAGGCGATCTCCACGTGCCCGCGGAGGCGGCCGTCGATGACGATCGGCACCACGATGTGCCGGTTCGTGGGCCCCGAGCCGATGACGCCGGAGATCACGATGTCCTTCGCGCTCACGGGTTTTTTCGGGCGCCGCCCGCCGGTTCCCGGCGCCGCGGCCTCGCCGATCGGACGACCCGCTTCGTCCGCGACCTTGATGTTCTGGAGGCCGCGGGCGCGGAGCGCCGCCGTGTAGTCCTCGAGCACCTTCGGGTCTTTCCAGCCCTCCGGGCCGATCTGCGTCGTGGCGACCTCGATCGCCTTCGCGACCGCCTGGTAGGAGCCGTCCGCCTCGTCCAGCGTCTCGTCGCGGGTCTGGAAGTACACCAGCGTCTGCGCGATCGCGGCGAGCACGAGAATGCCGGCCCACGTCAGGCCGAGGCGCGTGGAGAGCCGGATTCCCCGGACGCGGGAGTCCCCGATCACGGCCGCCTCATGGCATGTCGAAGGAGCGCCACGTGAAGTAAAAGCCGAAGACGACGAGCAGCACGCCGGCGACGATCGTCGAACGGGATACCCACGCGCCCGCGCGGGAACGCCAGCGATCGACCAGCTCGATGAGGAGCACGAACCACGAGAAGACGCCGAGGCCGACGCCGAGCGCGAAGCCGCCGGCCCCGGCCGCCGTGGGCACGAACAAGCGGTGTCCGAGGAGGAAGGAGATGAAGAGCGTCCAGTTCACGAAGAGAGCCGGGTTCGCCGCACCCTGCAGGAGGCCCATCAGCACGGGAAACCGGGAGAATCCCTCGCGCGCGACGGCCGGGCGGGGCGTGAAATAGAAGCGCGACGCTTCGGGGTCGGTCCGTTCCGCGTCGCGCCGCGCGTCCACGAGGAGGAGCTTCGCGCCGTAACCCACGAGGAAGACGGCGAGCGTCCCGCGCACCCACGGGTTCGTCACGACCTTCTCGAGAATCCAGCCGAGGCCGAGACCGATGAGAGCGCAGATGAACGTATCCACGGTCGCGCCGCCGAGAGCGACGCGATAGGCGTCCCGTTTCTCGCCTTGAAGGCTCTTTCTCAGGCATGTGATACCGAGCGGGCCGGGCGGAATCGCGCCGATGAACCCGGCGAGAAAGCCCATCACGAGGGCCAGCGGGAAAGCCGCCACGGGCTCCTATCCTCTCACGGTCCGTTTGCGGCTCCCGCCGGCGGGGCGTAGAGTGAACGCGTGAGGCGTCTTCTCGTTTGCGCCGCCGCGGTCCTCTTCCTCGTGCTGGCGGGCATTCCGGTCCGCGCCGAGGAGCGCCTCGAGTTCGAACCGAAAGTGGGAGCCGTGGGCGGGCGGGTCGTCGTGAAGTCAGGCGTGCCCGCTGGCGCGCAGCTGCTGTTCGGCGGGAGGCCGGTGGGGGTCGTGAGGGAAGGCGACGGCGTGTCGGCTTTCGTCGTGCCGCCCGGCCCTTCGACGAGCGCGTTCCTCGAGATCGTGAGCGGCGGCAGGACGATTTCGAAGAGCGCGGTGCCCTTCATCATTTCCGGCGCATCGCTGGCGACACCGCCGAAGCTCATCGGCCTCAGGGAGGCGATCGACGTTTTCGGCTACTCCGACCCGCGCCCCACGGGCGGAGAAAAGCCCGAGCCGAAGGCACGTTCCGTCCTGAAGCTGGACGAGGACGAGATCCTCACCATCGGCGAGCCCGCACCCTACCGGCTGGGGCCGGCCGTCGAGAGCGGCGATCTCGCGTCCGCGGGCAAGACCGGCATGTCGGGCACGGGCCTTCTCATCACGGCGCGGCCGCCGAAGAGGAAGACCCCAGTTCCCCTTCCTCCTCCTCCGCCTCAGGACTGAGCGAACCGGGCGCTCCGAGAGCTCTCTCTCCCGTCTTTCCCGCGGCCCCGCTCGCCTCCAGGGCTTCCCGGAGCACCGTTCCCACCGGTCCGTGCTCCAGCAGAAACGCGTCGTGTCCGTGCGGCGAGACGATCGTGCGCAGCTCGGCCCGCGCGGTCCGGGCCCAGCGGCGCACCTCTTCCTCGGGATAGAGAACGTCGCTCGTGATGCCGACTGCGGTCAGGCGACCTCGAAACGGGGAGAGCGCGGCGTCCGCACCGCCGCGGCCGCGGCCGACATCGTGCCCGTCCATCGTGTCGAGAAGCGCGAGATAGCTCTGCACCTCGAAGCGTGCCACGAGCTTGGCGCCGTGATGCGTCAGGTAGGACTGGACCGCGAACGTCTCTCCTTCGCCCGGGAGGCGTTGGAACCGGCTCTCGAGCTCCGCCGGCGACCGGTACGTGAGCATGCCGACCATGCGCGCGATGGCGAGACCGGCGGCCGGACCTGCGGCCTCGATCGCCTTCCGCTGGACGTGGTTCCAGCCGATGGCCCAGGCGGAGTGCGCCGTGGGCGCCGCGAAGACGACGACCGCGTGCGAGCGTTCCGGAAACGTGGCGGCCCACTCGAGCGCCACCATGCCGCCGAGGGATCCGCCGGTCGCGAGCGCGACGCGCCGGATACCGAGGGCCTCCACCAGCTCGCCCGCGAGCCGGGCCTGATCGCGAGTCGAGATCGCGGGGCCTGAACCACTATTCGAAGAATCCCTTCTTTGAGTCCTTTTGAAAGTCGTGCCATAGCACGAGCCCAAGAGGTTGGGACAAAGCACGGCCCACTTGTTCGTGTCGATCGCCTTGCCGGGTCCGATGACGGAGTCCTTCCACCCGCCCAGCGATTCCGGAGAGCCCGTGAGCGAGTGGAAGACGAGGACGAGGTTGTCGCGCCGGGCGTTCAGCGCGCCCTCGAGCGCGTAAGCCTGGCGCACGTCCCGCAGGATTTCCCCGGACTCGAGAGCGAAGCGGGGCGTGACGTGGACGCGGGCGGCGGTGGCGGGCCTCACGTTCGCACCGCCTTCCGAAGGGCCTGGTCGAGGTCTTCGGTCAGGTCGCCTGCGTCCTCGATGCCGACCGAGAGGCGGATGAGATCGGCCGTCACCCCAGCGCCCACGCGATCCTCGGCCGTGAGCTGCTGGTGTGTCGTGGACCACGGGTGGATGACGAGGCTCTTGGCGTCGCCCACGTTCGCGACGAGGGAGAAGAGCTTCAGGCCCGCGATCAGCTTCTTCGCCTCGTCTTCACCGCCCTTCACGCCGAACGTCAGGACGCCGCCGAATCCGCCGTTCAGGTACCGCGCCGCGGGCTCGTGCGCCGGATGCGACGGCAGGCCCGGGTACCGCACCCACGAGACGGCGGGATGAGCCTCGAGGAAGCGCGCGACCGTGAGCGCGTTCTCGCTGTGACGCTGGATGCGGAGATGGAGCGATTCGAGGCCCTGGAGGAACAGAAACGAGTTGAAGGGCGACAGCGAAGCACCGAGGTCGCGCAGGAGGACGACGCGGAGACGGATCGCGAAGGCCGCCGCGCCGAACGCGTCCGCGAACGAGAGGCCGTGGTACGCCGGTTCGGGGTCCTTGTAAAAGGCCTTGAAGCGCGGATTCGTTCCCCAGTCGAACTTCCCGCCGTCCACGACCGCGCCTCCGATGGCCGTCCCGTGGCCGCCGATCCACTTCGTGGCCGAGTGGAGGACGATGTCGGCCCCGTAGTCGATCGGGCGGCAGAGAAGCGGCGTCGCGAAGGTGTTGTCCACGACGAGCGGCACGCCCGCGTCGTGGGCGACCTTCGCGAGGACCGTAAAGTCGGGCACGTCGAGGTTTGGATTGCCGATCGTCTCGACGTAGACGGCGCGGGTCGTGTCGTCGATGGCGGAGGCGACTTTGTGCGGGTCGTTCGCGTCGACGAACTTCGTCCGGATGCCGAGGCGGGGCAGCGTGTGCTGGAAGAGCGTGAACGTCCCCCCGTCAAGGGCCGACGAGGAGACGAGGGAGTCGCCTGCCTGCGCGAGGTTCAGGATCGCGAGCG
>JAMQPJ010000515.1 GCA_023717585.1 Thermoanaerobaculia bacterium | reverse complement strand
TGGTGGGCGCGGCAAAGGCGCGCGGGCGCCTCGTGGCCGTGAACGGTTCGGACGCGACGGACCATCCCGAGGCGTACCTTTCGGCCGGCGCGGACGCGGTCGTGATGGGCGAGCCGGACGCGACGTTTCCCGAGCTGGCGGCCGCGTGGACCGGGGACGCGAACGCGCCGCTCGACGCGATTCCGGGCCTCGCTTTACCGGACGGGCGCGGGGCCGGTGGCCCGCCGGGCGTGCGCAGGACGCCCGTGCGCACCTTCGTCGAGAGCCTCGACGCGCTCCCCTTTCCCGCCTGGGATCTCGTGGACGTCGCCCAGTACCGCGCCGCGTGGACGCCGGCCCACGGGCGGATGTCCTGGAACATCGTGACGACGCGGGGCTGCCCGTTCCACTGCAACTGGTGCGCGAAGCCCCTCTACGGCACGCGCTACGCGCAGCGGAGTCCCGCGAACGTGGCCCGCGAGGTGCGCCACCTCGTCGGGACGGTGAACCCCGACCACCTCTGGTTCGCGGATGACATCTTCGGCCTGTCGCCGCGCTGGATCGAGTCCTACGCCGAGGCGCTCGCGAGGGAAGGCGTCCGCATCCCCTTCACGGTGCAGTCGCGCGTGGATCTCATGACGCCCTCGGCCGTCGCCGCGCTTCAGCTCGCGGGCGCCGAAGAGGTGTGGATGGGCGTCGAATCGGGAGCGCAGAAAATCCTCGACGCGATGGACAAGGGCACGCGCGTCGTCCAGGTCCGGGACGCCACGGGCCTCCTCCGCCAGCACGGCATCCGCGCGGCCTGGTTTCTCCAGCTCGGCTATCCGGGCGAGACCTTCGAGGACATCCTCGCGACGCGCGATCTCGTTCGTGACGAGCGCCCCGACGACGTGGGCGTGTCCGTCGCCTACCCTCTGCCGGGCACGCTGTTTCACGAGCGCGTGAAGGAGCAGCTCGGCGCCCGCACGAACTGGAGCGACAGCGACGACCTCGCGATGATGTTCCGCGGCACGTACGAGGGCGCCTTCTACAAGCGCGTGCGCGATCTCCTGCACGAGGAGGTCGCGGCCTTTTCCGGCACGGGAAACGCGGCCGGGGAAGCGCAGGCCCTTTTCGACGCGCGCTGGGCCGACCTGGAAGGCTCCGAGGCGTCCTTTCGGACCGAGAAGGGCACCGCGGGGCCGTCCGGCCTTCCGTCCGCTCTCGTCCGCGCGTGACGGACGGCGTCACACGCGGGCTGCCGCCCGCGGTCCGCGCCTTCGACGCGCTGGCCGGCGAGTTCGACGAGAGGTTCGGCGCGTGGGAGAGCGTCTCCGCGCAACGCCGCGCCGTGCGGCAGGCGCTTCTCCGGGCGTTTCCGGATGGCGCGTCGCTTATCGAGCTCGGCGGCGGCACCGGTGAGGACGCGCTCTTCCTCGCCAGGCACGGGCGAAGCGTCCTCGTGACCGACGGCGCGCCGAGGATGGCGGCTCGGACGAACGAGAAGGCGCGAGCCGCGGCGCTTGCCGGCCGCGTGACCGCCGAGCGGGTTTCGCTCGAGGAGCTGGACACGTGGGCGGCCGCGCGCGAGGGCACGTTCTTCGACGGCGCCTTTTCCAACTTCGCGTCCCTGAACTGCATCCTCGACCACGGCCCCGTCGCGCGGGGGCTCGCCCGTCTCCTGCCTCCCGGCCGCCGAGCGCTCCTCGTCGTCTTCGGACCGCTCTGCCCGGGCGAGATGCTCGTCCTCCTCGCGCGGGGCAAGGGGCGCGCGGCCTTCCGGAGGCTCGCCCGCGCCCCCGCGCCGGCGCATGTGGGCGGCGAGACGTTCACGGTGACGTATCCCGCGCCGCGCGCTCTCGCGCGTGAGTTCGCGCCCTGGTTCCGCCTGAAGGGCACGCTCGGCGTCGGCGTGTTCGTGCCTCCCAGCTCGGCCGAGCCCGCCGTCTCGCGCTTCCCGCGCCTTCTCGGCGCCCTCGAGGCCCTCGACCGCGTGTTCGGAAAGCCGCTCGCGCTTCTCGGCGATCATGTGCTCCTGGACTTCGAGCGGACGGACGCTCCGGAATGAGCCTTGAACCTCCCCGCCGGCGCTGGGCGCGCGCCTACATGCGGCTCCGGCGCGCGGAAGGACGCGGAGAGGGCGGCGAAGCCGAGCTTCTCGCGCTGCCGTACCTGACGGCGGGGCCGCTCGCGGGGCAGTGGGCGATCCGCGCCCGCACGTTCGACGCCTTCGGCCGCCGCGTCGTCTCTCCCCTCGCGAAAGAGCGCGCCCGTCCGCTCGCAGTCCTCGATCTCGGGGCGGGAAACGGCTGGCTTTCGGCGCGCCTGACACGCGAGGGCCACCGATGCGTCGCGCTGGATCTCCGCGTCGACGACGCGGACGGCCTCGCCGCCGGCGCGCCGTTCCGCCGCCACCTCCCCCGCATGTTCGGGCGCGTGTCCTCGTCCTTCGACGCGCTCCCCTTCGGGGACGCGCTCTTCGACCTCGTCGTCTTCGACGCGTCGCTGCATCTGGCCGAGGACCTCCCCAGGGTCCTTGCCGAGGCCGCGCGCGCCACCGCGCGAGGGGGGCGCGTCGCTATACTGGACTCGCCTTTTTACGCGCGGTCGCGAGCGGGGGAAGCCATGTCCGAGGAGAAGCGGCGCGACACCGCGCGGATGTTTCGCGACCTCGCCGAGGACCTCCTCGCATTGGCGCCGGTCGAATACCTCACGCCCCGGCGCCTCGCCGAGGCCGCAGCGCCCG
>JAMQPJ010000500.1 GCA_023717585.1 Thermoanaerobaculia bacterium | reverse complement strand
CGCGACCGGGCCGGCGAGAAGCCGCTGGTCTACCGGATCGCGGACGGCGCGCTCGCGTTTGCTTCCGAGCTGAAGGCGCTCCTGGTGATTCCCGGGGCTCCACGCCGCCTCGATCCCGAATCGCTCGACTTCTATCTCGCGTACGGCTACGTGCCCGAGGCGAGGAGCCTCCTCGAGGGTTACGCGAAGCTTCCCCAGGGCCACGCGCTGCGCTTCGATCTCCGCAGCGGATCCTCCCGCGTCTGGCCGTACTGGTCGCTCCCGGAGCCGGGGCTCGCGCCGGAGGCCGGGGCAGAGGATCTCGAGGCCGAGCTCGAGCGGCTCCTTCTCGACTCCGTGAAGCTCCGCATGATCGCGGACGTGCCGGTCGGGATCCTGCTGAGCGGCGGAATCGACTCCAGCCTCGTGACCGCGTTGGCCGCGCGCGTTTCCCCGCGTGTCAAGACGTTCACGATCTCGTTCCCGGGCCACGCGCGCTACGACGAGGCGCCGCAGGCGCGGCGCGTCGCGGAGCGCTTCGGGACGGATCACGCCGAGCTCGTCGCGGAGCCCGCGTCCACGGACCTGATCCTCTCCCTCGTCCGCCAGTTCGACGAGCCGATCGCCGACTCGTCGCTCGTTCCGACGTACCTCGTCTCCCGGGCGATCCGCCGCCACGCGACGGTCGCGCTCGGGGGCGACGGCGGGGACGAGCTGTTCGGCGGATACGGGCATTACGACTGGCTTCGCCGGCACGCAGGCGTGAGGCGGAGAATTCCGGGGCCCGCGCGCCGCGCGGTCGCGGCGGGCGCCTCGGGGCTCCTGCCGGTCGGGACACGCGGCCGGAACTACCTCATCGGCCTCGGAGGAGACGCCCGCTCGGCGATCTCGCACGTGAACATCTACTTCGACGCGGCGACGCGGCGCCGCCTCGTGGCGGCCGCGCTGCGCCGGAACGCGACAGGCGGGCCCGGGGGACCCGAGGCCTGGCGCGCCGGCCTGGCCCCCGCCGGGATGAGCCTGCTGCAGCAGGCCACGCGCGCCGACTTCCGGAGCTACCTCGTCGACGACGTTCTCGCGAAGGTCGACCGCGCGAGCATGCTCGTTTCGCTCGAGGTGCGGGCGCCCTGGCTGGACCCGCGCATCATCGAGCTCGCCTTCTCGCGCCTCCCCGACTCCCTTCGTGCGGACGCCGGCGGGTTGAAGATCCTCCCGCGACGTCTCGCGGCCAGGCTCCTCCCGGCCGGTATGGACCGGGCGCGCAAGCAGGGATTCTCCGTGCCGCTGGACGCCTGGTTCCGGGAGGGCTTCGGGCGGTTCGTCGAGTCGGTCCTCGCGGATGCGGGCGAGCGTCTGTTCGACCCCGCGGCCGTTCGCCGCCTCGTCGCCCTCCGCCGCCGCGGGCTCGTCAACGCGCACCGGCTCTTCGCGCTCGCGATGCTCGAGCTCTGGCGGCGCGAGTACCGGGTGGAAATCTAGGGACGGGACTCTCCGGGAGGCCGGGCCCGCGCGGCGTTCCGCGCGACGGCGTGCAGGACCGCGACGAGTACCGCGACCGCGACGAGGATTGCCGTGCGTTGCGCGGCTGACGCTCCGGCCCATGCGAGCCCCGCGGCGCCGCCGAGGAGCATGAGGGCCAGCTCGAGGAGCAGTGTCCGACGGTGCCCCCAGCCGGCGAGAACGAGGCGCTGATAAAAATGGCCGCGGTGCGCCTCCCAGACGCGCTCGCCGCGCGAAGCACGCCGTACGAGAGTGAACGTCGCGTCGAGGACGAACGGCGCGAACACGAGGAGCGGAGCTCCCGGGTCGAGAGCGGCGGCGTCGAGCCGGGCGCGCGATGCCCCGGTGAGCGTCAAGACGCCCACGAGGAATCCGATCGTCACGGCGCCCACGTCGCCGAGGAAAAGCCGCGCGGGCGGCCAGTTCTGCGTGAGGAACCCCGCCGCGGCGCCGGCGAGCGCGAATGAAAGGCGCGCCGCACCCGGGGAACCGTGATGGAGCAGCGCCACGCCGAGGAACGTCCCGCCGACAGCCGTCATTCCGCCCGCGAACCCGTCCATTCCGTCCATGAAGTTGTAGAGGTTCGCCATCCAGAGAAGTCCGAGAAAGGAGAGGACACCGGCCGCACGGCCCGTGCCGACCGGCCCGAGCGCCGGCAGCCACACCTCCGGAACCGTGAGGCCCGCTCCCCACACGACGGCAGCCGCCGCGACCGCCTGCAGCGCGAGGCGGAGCGCCGGAGGCAGTCCCCGCCGGTCGTCCGCGAACGACGTCCCCGCGACGATCAGCGTCGCGAGAAGAACCCAGAGCGCGGACCCACGCGGGAGCTCGCCCCACGCGGCCGCGGCGGCGCCGAGGCCGAGCAGGATCGCGAGGCCGCCCGTGCGTGGCGTCGGCACCGTGTGCAGGGAGCGCGCGTTCGGGGTGTCCTCGGGGAGAAACGAGACCTTCGTCCTCGCGAGGAACCAGGCCGCCGCCGCGGAAACGACGAAGGCCAGGACCGTCGGGAGGGCGAGCGTCGTCATGCCGCCGAGGAAACCGGCTGCGCCGGTGACGAGATCATGACAGGCATTGTCGCCGCGCGGGTTCGCCGGTCAAAGGCCCGCACCCGGTAGAATTTCGTGAGATGCGGCCCTCCGAAGACAATCCCATGCGTCGCCCCCGCCCGAATTCCCGGAGGAAACCGCCGGTGTCTCTGCCGCCACCCAGCGTGTCGATGATCTGGTCCCGCCTCAAGAACCGGCCGGTGCAGTACTTCCTCGACGTCTCCGTCCTCTCGGGTGCGTTCCTCGTCGCGTACGCCGTCCGCTTCGACTTCCACGTCTCCGCCGAAACGTTTCGGCATGCGCTCGCGCAGCTGCCGCTCGTCGTTCTGCTCCAGTTCGCGGCTCTGTCGGCCTTCGGCGCCTACGCCTTCATCTGGAAATACGTTGGGCTCGCCGAGACGCTCGTCTTCTCGCGTGCGGCGCTGGCGGCCACGGTCCCCCTCGTCGTGATGCGCCTCGCGCTGCCCGAGACGCTGCAGGATTACCGGATTCCGCTCTCCATCATCGTGATGGACGCGTGCCTGGGATTCGGCGGCGTGCTGTCCCTTCGCATGCTGCGGCGGTTCATGTGGGAGCGATGGGAGAGGGGCGCGCACGCGTCGGATGGCGTCGAGAAGAAGCGCGTGCTCCTCGTGGGCGCGGGCCGGGCGGGAGTCCTCGCGCTGCGCGAGATTCTCGGTCGCGGCGATGCCGAGCTGAACGTGCGGGGTTTCGTCGACGACGACCCGGCAAAGCAGGACTCGGTCATCCAGGGCGTGCGCGTCCTCGGGACGACCGGGGAGCTCGCCGGGCTCGTCCGGCATCTCGCGATCGACGAGGTCGTGATCACGATCGTCCGGGCGCCGCGCAAGGCCATCCGCCGGATCGTGCGCGTCTGCGAGGAGATTCCGGTGCGCGTGCGGATCATGCCCGGGATCTGGGAGATCCTGCAGGGAGACGTGGAGGTGAGCAGCATCCGCGACGTGCAGATCGAGGACCTGCTCGGGCGCGATCCGGTCACGCTCGACGAAGAGGAGCTCCGGCGGTTCCTCGTCGGCTCCGTCGTCATGGTGACCGGGGCCGGAGGGTCCATCGGCTCGGAGCTCGCGCGCCAGGTCGCCCGGCTCGGCCCCCGCCAGCTCCTTCTCGTCGAGCGGGCCGAATTCGCGCTCTTCGACGTCGACCGGGAGATCCGGCGCCGCTGGCCGGACTCGCGGCCGGTGGCGGTCGTCGCCGACGTCGGGGACGAGGCGCGCATGCGCCGCGTCTTCGAAGACCACCGGCCCCAGATCATCCTGCACGCGGCCGCCCACAAGCACGTCCCGCTGATGGAGGCGAACGCATCCGAGGCGATCCGCAACAACGTCCTCGCGACGGCGCGGCTCGGGACGCTCGCGGGGGAATATGGCGTCGACGTGTTCGTCATGATCTCCACCGACAAGGCCGTGCGCCCGACGTCCGTGATGGGGGCGTCCAAGCGGGTCGCCGAGCTCGTCGTCCAGGACCTCGACCGGCGCTATCGGACGCGGTTCGTCGCGGTCCGGTTCGGCAACGTGCTGGGCTCGGCCGGCTCCGTCATCCCGATCTTTCGCGAACAGATCCGGAACGGAGGGCCCGTCACGATCACGCACCCGGACATGGTGCGTTTTTTCATGACGATTCCGGAGGCGAGCCAGCTCGTTCTCCAGGCGGGTGCGATGGGCGGGGGCGGCGAGGTTTTCGTTCTCGACATGGGCGAGCCCGTCCGGATCGTGGATCTCGCGCACGAGATGATCACGCTCTCCGGCCTGAAGCCGAACGAGGACATCGAGGTCGTGTTCACGGGCATTCGGCCGGGTGAGAAGCTCTACGAGGAGATGGGGACGGACGAAGAGAACGTCGCGCCCACCGGCAAGCCCAAGATCCTGATCGGGAAGATCCGGACCTCGCCTCCCGACGTCGTGGAACGCGCTCTCGCGAAGCTCCACCGGCTCGCCGAAGACGGCGGCGAGGATGCGATCCGGCGTTTCCTCATGGAGCTGCTCCCCGACGCGCGGCTCGGAGGCGCGGCCCCGCTCGTGAAGGCCGTTGCGTCCGGCGCGTCCAAATCGCCTGGCGGCGCCGCGGTCGCCTGACGCCGCGCCCTCTCCTCAGATCCCGATGGCGTACCGCGAACCGAGAAGCGCGACCGCGGTCCAGACGTGCAGCGCGACGAAGACGGCGACCGAGATGCGCAGCGCCATCGCGCGTGCCGGGGGGTCCGTGACGCGTACGAGGAAGGGAAGCGCGACGAGCGGGAGCGCTGGAAGAATGAACCGGCCCCACGGGTTCGACGGGACGAAGAAGCGAAGGGAGTTCGTGACGACGCACACCGAGAGCGCGTAGCCGGACGCCACGAGAAACAGGGCCGAGCGACCCGGGCTCCACTGCGTGAAGCGCCAGCTCAGGATGGCAGCGCGAGGAAGAGGCCGACGCAGGCCCAGCGGGCCACCGCGTAAAGCGCATCCGGGTAGGCCACGTCGGCATACCCGAAGACGCCCCAGTACATCTTCCACGACAGGACGTCCTGATCGAATGCGAAATTGTTCGACCAGAAGGCCGACCAGTGGGAGGCGACCAAGTCGGGATAGTCGAAGCGGACGCTCTCGAAGGGCACGGAAGTCCAGGGTGTCACGAGGAACATCACGACGAAGAGGGCCGTGACACCGCCGCATCGAACGAACGCGGCACGTCTCCGGTCTTTCTCGGGAATGTGCCGCGAACGCACGATGGCGAGGGCGAGACCGAGGCAGATCACGAAGGGCGCGGCGGCAGCGGCGAGGAGGAGCCAGAAGGAGGGATCCTCGAACCGGCCGAGCGCCTTCGGCAGCCGCGCTCCAAAACTGGAGATGGCGTACCGGATGCGACCCGTCACGAGCGCGAACACGACCGTCCCGGCCAGCAGGATCCCGAGGACGAGCAGGGCCCCCGTCGCCACCCGCCGGCGCGATCCTGCGGGCATTCGGGTGGCGGCGTGGGCGGAAAGAACCGTCAGGACGACGGTGGACGGGACGGCAAAGAAGACGAAGTCGTCCCAGACGCCGATTCCGGCGAGAGACGCGAGCGAGAAGAACCCTGCCATTGCGAGCCTCGTGCGCGGCTCTTCGCTGAAGGCACCCGCGACGAGGCACGCGGCGAGGAGCTGGCCGATCCCGATCGCGAGCGAGTAGTTGGAACAGCTCGCGACGACGCCGACAGAGTACGGCAGGAGAGCCAAGAGGCCGTAGGAAAGCAGGATGTTCCCGCTGAGCCTGGCGCGAACGAGGATGAGGAGTCCGAGGCCGAACAGCAGGAGCGACAGGCCTGCCGACAGAACCACGTACGCCTCCAGGCGGTTCAGAACGCTCATCCTCCGGAGGAGCGGCCCCGGAATCCGGAACGCCTTGTAGTAGAGCGGCGCGCGCGTTCGCGGATTGATGAGGAAGGCGTCGGGCAGAGTCGGCCCTTCCTGCGCGGCCTCCGCTTCCAGCCGGAGCCCCGAGACGCGCCGCACGAGAGCGCGGCGCTCGGGGGAATCGACTGAAACGGGCACGTCGGGGTAGCGGACCCAAGATCCGTATCCGATTGCTTCGTAGAGAAGGACGAGAGACTTCGGATACGCGCCCGATTGCTCGAACACCTCCGGGTTCCAGATGACAGCTTCCACCGTGCCCGCGTGCGACGCCCCGTCCGCTCCCTGAAACGGCGCGAGGCAGCAGGCGTGGAGCAGCGTGACCGCCGGCACGAGGCACGCCACCGCCCTCGCGTAGCGCATTTCGAAGAGCCACCACCAGCCCGCGAAAAGAAGCGCGAGCGCGAGGACCCCCGTGACCTGGAGGACGCGGCTGCACGAGACGAAGAAGGAGAAACGGGCGAGGGTCTCGCTCGCGGCGACGGGCGCCGCGGAAACGAGGCGGTAGCGGAGAATGTCGCGGGCCGGCTTCGCGAGCGGCGAGTCCGGGCGACGCATCCGGAACCCGGAGAAGTGGTCGCGTTGGGGCTGGTAGGGCTCCGCGAAGCCGAAGGGCCCGGGCAGAAGGCCCGTGATCTGGCAGTCGAAGCGTTCCGCTCCTTCCGGGAGCGGTCCGAGATCGATCCACTCGCGGTCGGCCACGACCTGCAGGCGTTCCCGCCCGAGAAGGATGTCGAGCCCGGAGACGTCGGCGTTCGGATGGCCCTTGCGCACGACGAGAAGGCGCGTCCTTCCGTTCGAGGCGAGCTGGATCTCGAGGCGGGCTCCGGGTCGAATCGGCTTCGCGCCCGGGCCCGCGGGCCAGAAGATCAGGTCGTAGACGCGCCCGAAGGACGCGGACGGATGCCAGAGGTCGATGTCGCGATAGCCGCTGGCGAGGCGCGGGTGGGGAATGTTCTCGCCGACGATTTCGGTGGCATGCCGGCCGTTCCAGACGAGGTGGGCGAGGCAGGCCAGGAGGAGTCCCGCGAGGATGAGAGAGCGGAGCAGGAAGCGCTTGAGCACGTGCGCGAAGAAGTGTACGTGAGCGCGACCCCTACAATCCTCCGGCATGGACACGCGACCCGGCGTCGTTCGCAGTCCCGTCTGGGCCGCCGGCGCGATCGCCTTCGCGGCCGTGGGCCTCGCGACGCTTTCCATCGCGCCGAAGCTGTGGCTGGAGTGGATCCTGCCGCGTCTGCAGCCGCACGTGACGCTCTGGTATGTCGGAGCGGGAGGCGCGATCCTCGCGGGCCTCGGCGCGTGGGCGTGGTCCGCGGGCGCCGTGAATCGAGCGCCCGCGCTCGCCGTCCTCGCCGCCGTCATGGGCGCGTACGTTCTGCTGCTCTTCACCGCATACAGGCACGAGCCGCCGGCGAAGAAGTGGCACCTCATCCAGTACGGCCTTCTCGCGGGCGTGACGCTGGAGGCGGTGCGTGTGGAGCAGGGCGACCGGCGCGGCCCCCTCGTCGGCGCGCTTTTCCTCTTCGTCGTCGGGACCGCGGACGAGGTGTCGCAGGGATTCATCCCGATGCGGACGTTCCGGTGGCTGGATCTTTTCGGGAACTACGCGGGCGCGAGCCTTGGAGCCGCGGCGTGGCTCGCGGCGTCGCCGCACAGCCCGCGGAGGCGGCAGGTGACTTTCTAAATGTAGCCTCGTGAGGCTACAATGGAGGCCATGAAAGTCGTCGGAATCCGCGAGTTCAAGGACCGGCTGAGCGAGTACGTCCGGATGGCACGCCGAGGGGAAGACATTCTTCTCACCGAGCGGGGCGAGGTGGTGGCCGAGCTGCGAGGCGCGGGCGCGATTGGACAGCCTGTGCATCCGGACCCCGGCGTCGCCGATTTGATCCGCCGGGGGTTGGTCTCCCACATCGGTACGGAGAAACGGCAGGCCTACCCGCGCCTGGGTCGCGTTCTTCGCGGGAGGACGGCAGCGCAATTGCTGGATGAAGAGCGGGGCGATCGCTGAAACTCTACGCGGAGACCAGTGCGGTGGTCGCGTGGTGGCTAGGAGAGGCTCGGGCGGCGGACGTCAAGCGTGCTCTGGATTCGGCGGAGGCGGTCATAGCCTCCGAACTGACCGTCATCGAATGCGAACGCGTCCTCGTTCGTGGTCTGGCACTGGGGAGCCTGACGGAGGCCGACGCATCGGCCCGGCGGGCGACCCTCCAGAGCCTGATCTCCGGCTGGACGCGGCTTCGGATGGACCTCGAGATTCTCGAGCGGGCGAAGCGGGCTTATCCGGACGAGCCTGTGCGGACCCTCGACGCTCTACATCTTTCAAGTGCATTGATGGCCCGCTTTTCCCTCCCAGGTCTGGTGTTCCTCACTCTCGACGAACGCCTGAGGAAGAACGCGAAGCTGCTTGGGTTCGGGCTTTTGCCCGCTGGCCGGCGGGGCTCGAAGCAGGGGAACGGGTCGAGGGGATAATCAAACTATGGCGGCCGGCAACGCGGGAGCAGGCCGCTCAGGCCCTGTCCGATGCCCGCTTCTGCGCCGAGATGGCGCGCCAAGTGATCCCGCTGCCGCGCTGAGCTACACCAGCGTCGAGCGGAGCGCGGAGGCAACCCCCTTGCGATCCACGGGAGAAAGCGATCCGAGCCGCGACATCAGGAGCCGGTTGTCGAGCGTGAAGAGCTTCAGACGGACGATGCACGGGAGCGGGAGCCCTGCCTGTTCCAGCTTCTCGATCTCGACGTCTCCGGGCCAAGGCCGATGGGCGCGCGTCGTGATCATCGCCAGGGCCGTGTGCCCGGCCTTGTTGAAGCTCGGCCGGCTCAGCACGAGGGCGGGTCGTTTCTTCGTGCCCGGTCGTTCACTGAAAGGGAACGGCACGACGACGACGTCCCACGCTTCAGAGATCACGGAACGCCTTGTCGTCGTCGACGGAGCCCCACTCCTCGAGAGTCTCGGAAACGGCGGAGTGATACGCCGCGTCGAATGGCTCCGCTCGTCGCAGGATCGCCTTGTCGTCCTTCACCTCGTACGCCACGAGATCGCCTGGTTCCAGGTGAAGGGCCACCCGGATTTCTCTGGGAATGGTGACCTGGCCCTTGCTGGAGAGTCGGCTGGTCTTCTTCATTCTTTACTCTTTACGTAAAGAATATGCCACTGAAAAGACACCGTGTCAATGGAACCCTCCGTGGCGCCGCGGCGATGCTCGCCGTGCTCGGAGCGGCGTGCGTCACGGTGCCCCGAGGGGCTGAGCGGCCGCCCAACATCCTTCTCATCACGGCCGACTCGCTCCGTTGGGACCGGATCGACTGGTCGGGCGGCCGCACGCCGGCGCTCGCGGCTCTCGCGCGGCGCGGGACGCGGTTCACGCGCGCGTACACGGTGGCGCCGTGGACGGCGCCGGCGCTCGTGTCGATCTTCACCGGGCTCCACCCGCCGACTCACGGCGTGGAGAACCGCGACGACTCGACGCCGAAGACGCTGCCCACGCTTCCGCGCCTCCTCGGCGCGCGAGGGTTCGCGCTTCGAAACTACGGCTTTTTCACGGCGGTCTCGTATTACCGGAACCTCGGCCTGCCCGAGCAGGCGGTGACGGGCGCGGAGATCGTGGGCGCGCGGGCGCTGGCCGAGTGGCTGCCCTCCGCGCCCGAGCCGTACTTCGCGTGGATCCACCTCGTCGAGCCGCACCTGCCGTACGGCACGGGCGGCTACGAGGCCGCTGAGGCGAAGGTGAGGGGCTCGTCCGGCCTCGAGCGCTCGCAGGTGTCGGCGACGGTGCCGCTCGGGGCGGACTACGCGTTCGCGCCGGGAGATCGCGAGAAGCTCGTCGCCCTGTACGACGCGGACGTCGAACGGTTGGACGCGGAGATCGGGCGGGTGCTCGCGGCGCTGGAGAAGAAGTCGCCCGCCTCGCGCACGCTCGTGTGCTTCACGGCGGATCACGGCGAAGAGCTTCTCGACCACGGGTGGGTGGGCCATGCCTCGACGAGCGGCGAGGCGAAGCTCGTGGAGGAGGTGCTGCACATTCCGCTCGTCCTGGCGGGCCCGGGCGTGCCGGCCGGCGGCGTGGTGGCGTCGCTCGCCCAGAACGTGGACGTGACGCCCTCGCTCCTCGAGCTGGCCGGCCTCGCGCGCCCGAAGTCGATGCAGGGCGTCTCGCTGGTGAAGGCGCTCGCGGGCGGCTCGCCGCGCAAGCGGCTCTTCGTCTCGACGTCGACGGGCGGGCACCTGACGCCCGAAGCCCGGCGCGCCGAAAGGCTCGTGGGCGCCGGCGACGGGGTGCGTCTCCACGCCGAACGCCTGGGCGCGCCCCGCAGGGAATCGGACCCTTTCGCGCCCGCTCTCGCCAACGACCTCGCGCGGTGGTCGCGAGACCAGGCCCGCGCGCGGCTGCGCTTCCTCGAGGCATTCGGCGGGGCCGTGAGGCCTTCAGCGGAGCTGGTCTCCCGCTACGTCGAATCGCTCGCGGTGGAGGCGCCGACCGATGGAGCGCGGCTTTCGTGGAAGGAGGCGGAGGGAACGATCCGTCTCGCGTGGAGCGGCGCGCGGCGCGGCGACACGCCGTTCTGGGTGGAGTACGAGGTCGGCGCGGGACTGCTCTCGGCGAAGGGCGCATTTGCGGTGGAAGAGACGTCGATCGGGTTCGGTCCGTGTCCCGTCGCGTTCTGGAACGACCTCGCCCAATACAGCCCCTTCCGCTTCCGCGTCCTCGACCCCGACGGAAAAACGCGCTCGGCGTGGAGAACTTTCCGGCTGGAGCGCACCGGGGCGGCACCGTGATCGGCT
>JAMQPJ010000480.1 GCA_023717585.1 Thermoanaerobaculia bacterium | reverse complement strand
CGGCAGCGTTACCGTCCGGGCTGCCAGCGATGCGACAGCCGAGCGCACGAGCGCCGGAGGCGTCGTTCTCGCCGGGACGAGGTTCTCGGCCGCCCGATTCTCCGTGTCCCGGTCCGGGTCGGACCGCTCCCGCGTCGAGGTCACCCTTCCGGCCCGCGCGATTCTCAGCCGCGTCGGCGGCGGCGAGATCGTGACCGCGGAGGATTTTGTGTCGACGGTCGTCCCGGAATGCGCGCAGGTGTCGTGTCCCGCGTCCGTCGTCGTCGGCGCAACGGTCCGCGTGCCCGCGTCGCCGGTCGCGGGCCGTTACGTGGGCACGTTCACGGTCACCGTGAACGCGTTCTGAGACGAGCACGGTTGCACCGCCAGGCAGGTTGAGGCGACAATGGCGAGGCAGCAATACATGTCTTCTATGCCGGCTCTTTCCGCGGGCGCGCTCCCGCGCGTTGCGCTCGCGGCGCTGCTCGCCACCGGCGTGTCCCTCTGGGCCCAGGCACCCCCGGCGCCAGCGCCCGGAACGAGCGCGGCGGGGCCGGCGGGAGCGGAATCGTCCCGGTCCGGTCCCGGCGTCGGGGACCTCCTCGTCGCTCCCACTCGCATCGTCTTCGAAGGGCGTGTCCGCAGCGCGGAAGTCTCGCTGATCAACATCGGCAGCCGGGCGGCGACGTACCGGATCTCCTTCTCGCACCTCCGCATGACGGAGAACGGAGAGCTCAAGGAGATCGAGAAGCCCGAGGAGGGCGCGCCGTTCGCGGACGGCCTGATCCGGTACTCGCCGCGCGAGATCATGCTCGAGCCGAACGTGTCCCAGGTGGTAAGGATGCAGCTCCGGCTGCCCGCGGCGCTTCCCGACGGGGAGTACCGCTCGCATCTCCTGTTTCGCGCGGTGCCGCCCGAGAGCGTGGCTCCCGAGCGCAGCATCGAGAAGGCCGCCAGCGAAACGCCTGCCGCCGGATTCAGCGTCCGGCTGATCCCGATCTACGGCGTGTCGATCCCCGTCATCGTGAGACACGGCGCCGCGTCGGCAACGGCCTCGCTCGCGGACGCCGTGTACCGGCCGGGAGCCGGCGACGAGCCGGCCAGCCTCGAGTGCAAGCTTGGACGCTCCGGGAACCACTCGATTTACGGCAACCTGACGGTGAAATTCGTTCCGGCCTCAGGGCCCTCCCGTGTCGTCGGCGTCATGAACGGCGTCGCGGTCTACACCCCGAACCCGTTCCGCATCGTGCGGGTACCCCTGCAGCCGGCTCCGGGCGTCGTCTTCGCGCACGGCCGGCTCCAGGTCGAGTTCTCGAGGGCCGAGGCGAATGGAGAGCGCCTTGCCGAAGCCGTTGTCTCCCTCCCGTAGAGAGCGGGCGGCGGGCGGCGCAGAAACTTTCCTCCGAACGGCAGTCCTGCTTCCCGGCGTCCTCGTTTTTGTCGCAGGCTCGGCTCTGGCGCAGCCCGCGGCGTCGGCGGTGCACATCGTCGAGCGCCCCGAGACGGATTTGCTGCTCCTGGCCGTCCGGCTGAACCAGACGCTGCTCGCGGAGACCATTCCGGCCTACAACGGCCCGCATCCGGGCTCGGTGCTCGTTCCGATGGGCGAGTTGTGCCGGATTCTGGGGCTGGCCATCGACGTGGACGTCACGCACGGCACGGCCGAGGGCTTCTTCATCGCGGAGAACCGACGTTTCTTCCTCGACGCCGTGGCGGGCAAGGTGCTGGTCGAAGGTCGGCCGAAGCGCTTCGATCCTTCAGGCATCGAAGTCCACCGTGACGACGTCTACGTGGACTCCACCCTCCTCGGCTCGTGGCTGCCCGTGGATTTCGGCGTCAACCTTTACGAATCGCTCATCCAGGTGCGTCCGCGCGAGCCTCTCCCCGTCCAGAGGCGAATGGAACGGGAGGCGGAGGCGAAGAGAGGTCTCGCGAGCCTCGGGCTCTCCGGACCGAAGTACCCGAAGATGGACGTTCCCTACCGCGCGCTCGACTGGCCCATGGTGGACCAGACGTTGCGGTTCACGCTCACGCCGAAAACCGGCGGCGGCAGCAGCGTGGGCTTCCAGGCAGCGACTCTCCTCGCGGGCGATTTCCTCTGGCATCAGGCCAACGCGTATTTGTTCTTCGACGACGACGGCCTCGCCGATCAACGCTTCAGCCTGGGTCGGCAGGATCCGGAGCGCGGGCTGTTGGGACCGCTCCGTGCGAGCGCCTACGCGGGAGGGGACGTCCTGTACCCCGGCCTCGAGGCGATCGCCCTGCCGCGCTCGAGCACGGGCCTTCTCCTCACGAATTTTCCTCTCGATCGGCAGACGCGCTTCGACCGCCATACGTTCCGTGGAGAGCTTCCGCTCGGCTGGGACGTCGAGCTCTACCAGAACGGCGCCCTGATCGCGTTCCAGTCGTCGCGCCCGGACGGCCTCTACGAGTTCAACGACGTGCCGCTGCTGTTCGGCCTCAACGTTTTCCGGCTGGCCTTTTTCGGACCGCAGGGGCAGCGGCGCCAGGAGGTCCATCGCTTCAACATCGGCGACTCTCTCACGCCGCCGGGGCAGCTCCATTATCAGATCGTCGGGAACGACTTCGGCGGGAGCTTCGAGCGGGCCCATGTCGAGCTCGACTACGGGGTCTCGAAGCGCCTCTCGCTCCTGGGCTCGATCGCGGACCTGACGCTCACCGACGGGCGCCGTCGGTACGGACGCGTCGGCATGCGCGGATTCTGGGACGTCGTCTACGCGGAGCTCGATGCGGTCGCCGCCACCGGCGGAGGAACGCTGATCCAGGCCGCCTTGCAGGGACGCCTGGGTCCGATCGGCGTCTCCGCCTCTCACGCGCAGCTCTCCGGTTTCACGAGCGAGATCTTCCGGCCGCTCTACGGAAACGTCCGGAGCCGAAGCTCTCTACGCCTGGACGCCACGATGGCGGGCGCGTTCTCGCTCACGCTGAGCGCCGAAGGCCGGAGGGACCGAATCGAAACCGGGCTCGACGTCATCCAGATGACCGGAAGGCTCTCGGCCGGCTATCGCGGCATCGCCGCCTCGAACTTCATCGACTGGACCACATTCCGGGGAGGGCCTTCGCCTCCCGAGCCCGTCGCGCTCGGCGCCTTCCTCGTCAGCAAATTCGTCCGTCAGTTCAACCTCCGCGCCGAGGTGCTCTACCAGCTCGAGCCCACGGCGGCGTTATCGGATGTCATCCTCACGGGTGAGACCCGCGTCCTCAAGGACTATCTCGTCTCGGCCGGCGTCAATCGCGTCCTCCCCGGCGGGCCGACGAGGTTCCTCGCGAGCGTCAGCCGGTACAAAGGCCTGTTCAGCTTCGGAGTGAATCTCGACTATGCGAGTCCGGGAGGCCTGACAGCCGCGCTGACGATCAACGCCGGCCTCGCCCGCGAGCCGTTCTCGGGCCGGCTTCGCATGCAGGCGCGGCCGATGGCCGGTGCCGGAGCGCTCGCGGCACGGACCTTCCTCGATGCCAACGGCAACGGTATCTGGGACCCGGGCGAGAAGGCTGCCGAGAACGTGGGCTTCGTGGCCAGCCGCGGCGCGCAGATGGAGGCGACCGGCGCGAACGGCGTCGCTTTCCTGTCGGGACTCCCGGCGGGTGAGGACAGCGACGTCGGCGTCTCGCTCCGGACGCTCGAGGATCCGCTCGAACGGCCGTCGCGCGAGGGCGTGCGCTTCGTTCCCCGTGCGGGCCGCATCGTCGCGGTGGACTTCCCGATCGTCTTTACGGGTGAAGTCACGGGCACCGTCTACCTCGCGAGAGACGACCGGAATGAGGAACGCTCCGGAGTGGAGCTCGAGCTCGTGGAAGCCGGAGGGACCGTCGTCGCGAGGGCTCGGAGCGCCTACGACGGGTTTTACGACATCACGCGGATCCCGCCGGGCCGGTATCGTCTCCGAGTCTCACCCGCGCAGGTTGAGCGCTTGAAGCTTCTGGCTCCGGAACCCCGTGAGATCGTCATCGAGCCGGTCGGCACCATCCTGGATGCCGTCAACATCATCCTCGAGCGCGCGCCGTAGTTTCGGCGTGGAATGTGTTCCGCGAAGGCGGCGACACTGTTTCAGAGCACCCCTGACACAGCGTGGCCGAGATTCAAGCCGTTATTTTTCAATGAGTTGGGATGCCTGCTCACCTGGCCGTCCCCTTGCACCTCAGGGCCCCGAGAGGTGCTCCCACCATGAACGCTCGCCGCTTCGTTCTCGCCGCCGTTGTTCTCGGCCTCCTGACGTGGCAGCACCGCGCGGCCGCGGGCTCGGGAAGCGCCCCGTCGAGCTTCCCGGCCACGGCGGTGGCGAGCGCTTCCGTTCGGATCCTGGGTCCCGCCGATGCCGACGTGGCTTCAGGCGCCGTGACGCTCTCCCGGACGGGAGCGCTCGAATTCGAAGGAGCGAAGGCCGGGACTCACGTGGCGTCCGCGTCCATGGTCGACGTGGGCGGCGCGCACAACGCCGTTTACGCGATCACGCTCGCGCCCGAGGTGAAAGCCACGAGCGGCGCCCGGGAGCTCTCGGTCGCCACGTTCCCGTCCGCCTCCGGTGGGACGGGGCGCCTTTCACCTTCGGGAAAGGGATCCGTGGACGTCCGCGCCCAGGTCGACATCACGGCGGCGGAAGCGTCCGGAAGGTACGCGGGATTCCTTCCGATCACGATCGCGTTCAACTGATTCCTGAAGGATCAGGTCGGTAACTTCCTCAGCATCCGATAGAGCGTCGAACGGCTGATGCGGAGCTGGCGCGCCGCCTCCACCCGGTTGCCGCCGGTCTTTTCGAGAGCTTCCTGGAGGCGTTCGATTGTCACCGTGCGCGGCCCTTCGCCCACGGCTTCGAGATCGCCCGAGCTGACCGCGTCGGCGCGAGCCAGGAGCAGCGAGAAGTCGTCGGCCACGAGCTCTTCGCGCGCCGAAAGAGCGCACGCCTGCTCGATCGAGTGCTTGAGCTCCCGGATGTTGCCCGGAAACGGGTCGTGCAGGATCAGGTCCTTGGCTTCGGCCGAGAGCCGCCGCGGGTACTGGGAGGGCTTCGAGAACATCCGGAGGAAGTGGTCGGCGAGCGCGAGCTTGTCCTCTCCGCGCTCCCTGAGCGGAGGCACCCAGAGCGTGACGACCGCGAGGCGATAGTAGAGGTCGTCGCGGAAAAGGTGCTGCGTGATGGCCGCCTCCATGTCGAGATTCGTGGAGGCCAGGATGCGCACGTCTACGGCGACGTTGCGG
>JAMQPJ010000465.1 GCA_023717585.1 Thermoanaerobaculia bacterium | reverse complement strand
GAATGGGTGCGCGCCCGGGAGGAATCGACGGCGGCGACGTACGTCGCGATCTCCTGGAAGATCCTGGCGTGGGGAACCCTCATCGGGCTCCTCGTCGTGGAGCTCGTGCGGCTCGCGCGTGCCGGAGCGATCCCCTGGCGCCGCTCCCTACGGCTCGCGGCGCTTCTGGCGCTGCCGGTGATCCTCGCGCGGGTCATCTCCCTGCCGCTCGTCCTCGCCCGCTACGACTCGCAAATGTCGATGGCGGTCTTCGGGGTCGTGGCGGGCGTGGGACTGCTCGTGGGAATCCTGATCGCCTTCGGCGCGGCGCTTCTCGCGGTCGTCCTCGTCCTCGCCGTCAAGGGAGACGCGGCAGCCGCCTTCCGGCGGGGCGGGGCGGACGGCCCGCTCGCTCTCGCGGGCGGAGCCGGTGCGGCGGTGCTCCTCCTCTCGATTCGCGTGTTCGCGCGCGGCTTCGAGGCCGCGTTTCCGCTCGAAGCGGGTGTCGAGGGGTTCCCGTTTCCTCCGGGAGTCGAGACCGTCCTCCCGGCCGCCGTCGTGATCGGCTCTCTCGTCTTTCGCATGCTCCTGTTCGGCGGAGCCGCCGCGTTTCTCGCGCTCCTTCTCCGCGACGCCCTGAAGAAGCCCGTTTTTCGCGCCGTGCTCTTCACGGCCGCGATCGGCGTCTTCGCGCCCTTCGGCGCCCGGACGTTCGGCGAGCTCTTCGTGCCGGTATTCGCCGGCGCGCTGGCCGGCCTCGCGTTCGTCGCGGCCATTGCCGTCTTCCTGAGGGACGACCCGCGCGCGTACGTCTTCGCGGTCGCGTTCCTCGGGGCGGCCGGACCGGGCGCCGACCTCGTGTCGAGCGGCGTCACGCCTTGGACCTGGTGCGGCACGGCCGTTTTCGTGGCCGTCGCGCTCCTCGTCGCCTTCCGGGGCCTCGACCGTCCGCGCCCCGTGGCCGCGCCCGGCTAACTTCTTCCCCCCGCCTTCCTCCACTCCCATTCGGAGAGGCGCTCGCGGGCGCCGAGGCCGATGGCGCGGTGGAGGTCGACGAGGAGCCGGGACGCCTCGGCGTCGCGGAAGGGCGGCGGGCCGAGCCGCGTGAGGACCGCTTCGGGGTGCTCCGGAGGAGCGAACGACGAGCGGAGCGCGGCGACGGGCTCGCCCGGACGGTAGAAAAGCTCGGGCCTCTCGAGGATGTGGCGCGGCAGCGGCTCCGACCGCTCGGCCGAGTCGCCGGGCGCGGGGGCATCCCCGGCGCGGGCTTCGGTCTTGCGATCGGGCCGCGTCCGCGCGCGTTGCAGCCCCGCGAGCAGCTCCTCCCGCGGGACGCCGCGCAGGAGAAAGACGAGGAACGGGTCGTCCTGGAGGCGGTCGCCGAGCAGCACGGCGAGCGCGCCGGCGTGCGCGCAGGGCTCCTCTCCCCCGGCGCACGAGCACCTCGAGACGATGTCGGTCGCGTCCATCGGCAGGAGGGAGCGGCGTGTTCCCACGAAGGCGCTCTCCACGTCTTCCGGCAGGCGGCCGGCGAGAAGGTCGGCCGCGTAGCGGGCCCGCGCCGCCATCGCCTTGAGGACGCGGCGCTTGACCAGGGACTCGAGCGGGCGCAGGGAAAGAGACGTCTCTTCGGTGTGTCCGCCCGCCGCCCTCACTTCCGCCCGTGCCCCGGCCCTCCCGATCTCGAGCGACGTCACCGCGCCCGAGAGAGCGGCCGCTCGCCCTTCCGTGAGCGCGTCCTCCCAGCCGAGCGACGCCAGCCGCGCGAGAAAGCGATACGCCCACCCGCTCTCGGGCGACGTCGCGCGGGGAAGGAGAGCCTTCTTGCGGCGCGGCATCAGTGCCCCCCGTCCGTGTCGACGGCGCTCGTGTCCAGCGCGACGAGCTCGGTCAGCTGCTCGTCGGAGAGAGTCGCGATCCATTGCTCGCCCGCGCCGACGATCGAGCGGGCGAGCGCCTTCTTCTCCTCGATCATCCGGTCGATGCGCTCCTCGAGCGTTCCCTTGCAGACGAATTTGTGGACCTGGACGTGCTCGGTCTGCCCGATGCGGAAGGCGCGGTCG
>JAMQPJ010000452.1 GCA_023717585.1 Thermoanaerobaculia bacterium | reverse complement strand
ACGGAGACGTCACGATCACATGCACGCGGGGGACCTCGGCGTCCCTCACGCTCGGCCCCGGCGCGAACCCCTCCGGCTCCACGCGGCGGATGCGCGGCGGGACCGGCTTCATCGCCTACGAGCTCTACATGCCGGCTTCCGTGAGCCCCGGCGCGCCGTGCAGCTTCGGGTCCCCGAAGGTGTGGGGAGAGGCCGGCGACAGTGTCTTCACGCCATCTTCCGCCCCCAGCCGGGACCCCAGGTCGTACAATGTCTGCGGTCGCATTCCAGAAGCGCAGGACGTGCTCGCCGCTACCTATCTCGATACGGTCGTGGCAACGGCTAACTTCTGAGAAGAGGGGGCTCGATCGTGGACGCAGGCTTTTCCGCCAGGCGAGGGCGGCTCCGCGCGGCGGGGCTCGCCCTTTTCTTTCTTTTCGCGGCTTCTCCGGCCGCCGCGGCGACGTTCAAGGTCTCGCCGATACAGATCTATCTCTCCGCCGCCAGGACCACCGAGCTGCTCGCGGTCGAGAACCAGAGCGCGGAGAGCGTGCGCCTTCAGGTGACCGCGTTCGGCTGGAACCAGAGTCCCGGCGGCGAGATCGAGCTGGCGCCGACGGAAGACGTCGTCTTCTTCCCCGCGCTCCTGACTCTGGAGCCCGGGAAGGAGCGAAAGATCCGGATCGGCGTCTCGAAGGCGGCGGGAGCGGTCGAGAAGACGTATCGCGTGTTCGTCGAGGAGCTTCCTCCCCTCGAGAAACCGTCCGAAGCCGGAAACCGTTCCGAGGTCAAGGTTCTGACGCGCTTCGGCGTCCCGATTTTCGTCCAGCCGGCGAAGGTCACCAGGAGCGGAGCGATCGAGAACGCGAAGCTGGAATCCGGCAGCGTGAAGTTCCAGGTGAAGAACACGGGCAACGCGGCGTTCTCGCTCGTTGCCGTGCGCACGTCGGGGACGGGCGCGGACGGCAGCCAGACTTTCGAGAACCAGGCGGCAGGCTGGTACGTCCTCGCCGGAGGTGAGCGCGTGTACGAGATCGCGATACCGGCGACCGACTGCCGGCGGACGAAGACGATTTCCCTCGAAGCGAAGACCGAGCGCGACGCATGGAAGGCCTCCCTCGCCGTCGCGCCGGAGGCGTGCGGGCCGGCGTCGCGCTGAGAGGGGGCGCCGCATACGCTCTGCCTGCTCGTGAGAGCGCGATGTCTTCTTCTCCTCCTCGTCCTCGCGCTCGCGCCGACGGGAAGGGCGAGAGAGACGTCGCCGCCCTCGCAGACGCGGGCCGTGCCTTTTCGCACCGGGGACTGGAAGGGGCACGAAAAAGCGCATGTACTGCACTTCTCGTCCTATCGGGAGCGCGGCAAGGCGGAGGCCGACGCGTCCGCCCTGGCGCAGCGGTATGGACGTCCGGGCTACACAGCGGAGATCCGCGTGGGGGACCAGGTCTGGTACCGGGTCCTCCTGGGCGGCTTCGCGACGGCCGAAGAAGCGCTTGCCTTCCGCGACCAGCTCCTCGCGAAAGGGACGCCGCAGGTTGGTTTCGTCTACCGCATCGAGGCGTCCCTTTCGGCCGAAACGGGAATCGCGGCGCAGGAGACACGTCCCGCTCCGCCGCCTCCCGCCGTTCGCGAGCAACCTCCGAAGGCGCCCGAGAAGAAGCCAACCGCCGCCCTTCCGGAGAGAGCGCCCGCCGCCGCGCCGTTTCTCACGAAAGACTGGAGGG
>JAMQPJ010000436.1 GCA_023717585.1 Thermoanaerobaculia bacterium | reverse complement strand
CCGCGCCGGGGCGGACCGGTTCGGACGTTCGTGTTCGACGAAGTGGACGCGGGCGTCTCGGGCGCCACTGCCGAGGCCGTGGGCCGGAAGCTGCGAGGTCTCGCGGCGAAGGAACAGATCCTCGTCGTCACGCATCTCGCGCAGGTGGCGGCGGCCGGAGAGAGGCACTTCTCGGTGTCGAAGGAGGCGGCGAAGGGCCGAACCCGCACGCGGGTGGAGGCCCTCGACGGCGGGGGACGCGTGGAGGCCGTGGCCGCGCTCCTCGCCGGGGCTTCCGTCGGGGAGGCGGCGCGGGCCCAGGCGCGGCAGCTTCTGGGGGTCTTCACGGACCCTGGGCGGGGCCGCGCCGCAGCCCGGCGCCCGGCTTGAGGGCGCCCTTACGCGGCGCTGCGAATGTTTCGCTGGGGATTCCCCGTACATTGTGCATAGAGGCCTCGTAACCATCAGTTTCGAAAGGGTTTATTGCATTTCAACGAATCTGTGGAAAAGCCTGTGCGTTTCGTCCTGAAAACGGCCTCGAAGCGGCGTCTTTACATGGTTTTTTCCGCCTCGCACAGGTGCCTGTGCACTCACCCGAAACCCGTCGTTTGCGGCTTTGGTATCGTGCGATTTAGATGAAGTTACGCTCCTATCGCGGCGTCTCTCCGAGGCTCGGCGAGCGCGTCTACATCGCGGACACCGCGAGGGTCATCGGCGACGTCGTCCTCGGTGACGACGTCTCGATCTGGTTCTCCTCCGTCGTGCGCGGGGATTGCTGCCATATCCGGATCGGCGCGCGCTCGAACGTGCAGGACAACTGCACCCTACATGTGACGAAAACGACCGGTCCTCTCATCCTCGAGGAGGAGGTCACGCTCGGGCACAACGTGGTCGTGCATGCCTGCACGATCCGCCGGGGCGCGCTCATCGGGATGAACGCCACGGTCCTGGACGACGTCGACGTCGGCGGCAGCGCCTTCGTCGCGGCGGGCGCGGTCGTTCTGCAGGGAACCGTGATTCCGCCCGCCACGCTCTGGGCCGGAAACCCCGCGAAGCTGAAACGCGACCTCTCGCCGGACGAGGTCGAGCGGCTGAAGACCTACTGGCAGAACTACCTCGAGTACAAGGCGGAGTACCTCCGCGCCGATCCGTCGTGATCGCGAGCGTCAAGGGGACGCGCGATCTCCTCCCGCCCGACACGCGCGTGTGGAACCGTGTCGAGGCCGTGGCCCGCGAGGTCTTCACGCTCTACGGGTTCGACGAGATCCGGACCCCGGTGCTCGAGTCCACGGAGCTGTTCGTGCGGAGCGTGGGAGAGTCCTCGGACATCGTCCACAAGGAGATGTACACGTTCACGGACCGCGGCGACCGGTCCGTGACGCTGCGGCCCGAGAACACCGCGGGCGTTGCGCGCGCTTACGTCGAGCACTCTCTCGCGCAGGCCGGGCGGCCCTGGAAGCTCTACTACATCGGGCCGCAGTTCCGGAACGAGAGGCCGCACAAGGGCCGATACAGGGAATTCCGGCAGATCGGAGCGGAGGTGCTCGGCCCGGCGGACGCGACGACGGACGCCGAGCTCCTCGTCATGCTCTTCGACTTCCTCGGACGGCTCGGCTTCGAGGGATTGACGGTTTCGATCAACTCGGTCGGAACCGAAGAGGAGAGACCGGGATTCATCCAGGCGCTGCGCGCCTGGTTTTCTTCGAAGGAGAATCTCCTGGACGAGGACGACCGGCGGCGCCTCGCCGAGAA
>JAMQPJ010000418.1 GCA_023717585.1 Thermoanaerobaculia bacterium | reverse complement strand
ACCTCCTCGCCGACGAGGTGAAGACCGCGAAGCCGCAGCTCGTCCTCACGCTCGCGTTCCCCCTCCCGACGTCCGTCGAGGACGACGACGACTGGGGCGACGTTTCGCTTCAGCGTCTGCGCGCGTGGGACCGGGCGCCTTCCAACCCGAAGTGGATGCGCGATCTCGGCCTCACATTCGCGCTCACGACGCACGGACTCACGGACGTCGCGGATCTGACGGATCGCGCGAAGAAGGCGCGGGCCCGGGGGCTTTCCGCGGACGATCTCCTCGCGGGCTTCACGACCGTGCCGGCGAGGATGCTGGGCCTCGAAGGGCGCGCGGGGGAGATCGTGGCCGGCGCCGCCGCGAGCTTCGTCGTTTCCTCGGGCCCCCTCTTCGCGGACAAGACGATCGTCCTGGCGACGTGGGTGGACGGCGTTCCTTACGAGGTCAGGCCGAAGAAGGGCGCGGTGACCGGCGTGTACCGCGTCGACGGAGCCCGCGTCGACGTGCGCAACGACCCGCGCACGGGCCTGCTTTCGGTCGGCGCGAGCGCGGCGGGCGGCGGCCGCCCCGTGCCGGCGACGCAGGTCGCTCGCCATGGGCAGCGGCTGGAGTTCGAGATCGACGGCGCCCCGTTCGGCGTTCCGGGGCCGCAGAGAGTCGTGGCGACCGTGGAAGGCGACATCCTGAGGCTCGAGCTCGCGCCCGCGTCCGGCGGCCCCGCCGCCCTGAAGCTCGCCGAGCGCGATCGCGCGGCTCGGGGAGGCGCCGCCGGAGCGCCCGGCAGTGCTCCGGGCGGAGAGCGAGGCGCCGAAGGGACGGAGCCGGCGGCTGCCGCGGCCGGAGCCGCCGAGAGGCAGGATCCGCCCGATTCGGACGTGCGTCCGGTGCCGGCGCGCTTTGCGCGGCCGCTCCTCGAGCCGAAGGCGGTGCTCGTGAAGAACGCGACGGTCTGGACGTCCGGCCCCGAGGGAACGCTCTCGAACGCGAACCTCCTGATCGTGGACGGCAAGGTGGCCGCCGTGGGGAAGGGCGTCGCCGCTCCGGCGGCTCTCGCGGGGCGGGTCGTCGAGATCGACGCCGAGGGCCGCGCGGTCACCCCCGGTCTCATCGACTGCCACAGCCACACGGCGATCGACGGTGGCGTCAACGAGGGCACACGCAACGTCTCGGCGGAAGTCCGGATCGGCGACGTGATCGACCCGTTCGCGCCCTCGATCTATCGCGAGCTCGCGGGCGGCCTCACGACGGCGCACGTCCTCCACGGCTCGGCGAACGCGATCGGCGGGCAGGTGGAGATTCTCAAGCTGCGTCGCGGCGAGGACCCCGAGGGGCTCAAGGTCAGGGATGCGCCCCCCGGCATCAAGTTCGCGCTGGGCGAGAACCCGAAGGGGTCGAATCGCACGGTCGCCGCGGCCCGCTACCCGCAGACACGCATGGGAGTCTCCGCTCTCGTCCGCGAGCGCTTTGCCGCGGCGCGGGACTACCGGCGCCGCCAGAAGGACGCCGACGCCGCGAGGAAGCGCGGAGAGAGTCCGATCCCGCCGCGGCCCGATCTGCAGCTGGAGGCGATCGCGGAGATCCTCGAGGGAAAGCGGTTCATTCACGCGCACAGCTACGTGAAGCAGGAGATCCTCGACCTCCTCAGGACCTGCGAGGAATTCGGAGTGAAGATCGGGACGCTGCAGCACATTCTCGAGGGGTACAAGGTGGCCGACGAGATCGCCGCGCACGGTGCCGGCGCGTCCGCGTTCAGCGACTGGTGGGCCTACAAATTCGAGGTCTACGACGCGATCCCGTACAACGGCGCCCTCATGCGGGAGCGCGGCGTCCTCGTGTCGTTCAACTCGGACTCGGACGAGCTCGCCCGCCGGATGAATGTCGAGGCGGCGAAGGCCGTGAAGTACGGCGGCGTGCCACGCGAGGAAGCCCTGAAGTTCCTGACGCTGAATCCCGCGAAGCAGTTGAAGCTCGACAAGCGCATCGGCTCGCTCGAGACGGGCAAGGACGGGGATTTCGCGATCTGGTCCGGGGACCCGCTCGACCCGACGAGCCGCTGCGACGAGACGTGGATCGAGGGACGCCGGTACTTCGACCGCGCGGCGGACCTCGCGGGTCGGGCCGCGCTCGTCGCCGAGAAAGCCGACC
>JAMQPJ010000411.1 GCA_023717585.1 Thermoanaerobaculia bacterium | reverse complement strand
CGCGACCTTCTCCGCTCATCGCCATCAATCGCGTCCCCAGCCAGGAATCGCCCCGACCACCGAGAACATTCCTTAGAAGGAGAAAAACCAGAGACCGCCCGCCCTTGATCCCAAGGAGGAGTCCAGATACGAGGGGTTAGGGGGCAGCCTGCCCTTCCTGGTTGCGCTGAGCGATGAAATACGCGAGGCAAGCGAACGAAACTGCCGCAACCGCCGGAGAAAGCGCTGCAAGATAGGGATTGGCCCACGGGTAATGAGGGCGAAGGTATTGCCCAGCAGGTAGGACTGCCCACGAAAAGGCGGACGCACCTGCGATGAAGAGCGATGCGGGCGAACGCCAAGACCGGCCCAGGGAGAGGTGCGCGCGCCTCGACACGAGGTAAGCCCAGATGCCGAGAATGCCCGCAACAACGATTGACACGGACCATGGGTTGAGCACGTGCCCCCCCACGGGGCGAAACGCGATTTCGGACATGCGGCTCATGTAACGACGCTCCATGGGACGGCAGGCCAACGCGATAAGCCAGACCATGACAACTGGCCCGATGCAAACGAGGAGGCACTCGGCCCAGACGACCGCACGTACACGCGACATGATTCCCTCTGCCGCCTAACTAGTATTAGGCCGCAGGTGGATGGTAGAAGAAATGGTCATCGCTATTCGAATTCTGAGGGGTCCTGAGGCGGATGGGCAGAGATATTCGATTCCGGGTGGGTAGGGATATTCGAAATCTCTGAGCGCCAAGGGGCGAATCCGACCCGGCGATTCGGTCTGCGCAGCAGGAGCCTCCTCTTCAGCTTGAGTCTCACCGCCGTCTCGTACCTCATCTGCCAGACGTTGAGGAAGGAGTCGAACGTCGCCGTCTTTGCGGTCCGGATCCGGTTCTCCAGCTCCCATTCGTTCACGCCCACGCGTGCGTAGACGAGAGCACCTGGGTGCGGCTCTGGCCTCGGCCTCAGGGCGCGTTCCTTCGACGCGACGATTTCTACGGTCGTGAAGCGCACACCCTTCGCCCGGTCGACGCGATGGCGAACGCAGACGAGACGGGCGCCCCAGTCGCGGAGGTGGCGGCCGGTGCCCGAGTCTCCCGGACGCACGGTCTTCCGGACCTCGGTGGCGGACAACCTCCGTTTTTTCGCCCTCACGACTCCGCTCACATCCGGTCCAGCGGGCTGGTGACGCCGAGGCCGCCGCGGTTGAGGACGTGTGTGTAGATCATCGTGGTGGCGACGTCACGGTGGCCGAGGAGCTCCTGGATGGTGCGTATGTCCGAGCCACTCTCGAGGAGGTGCGTGGCGAAGGAGTGGCGCAGGGTGTGGCAGGTGGCGTGCTTTCCGAGGCCGGCTTCGCGCGCGGCGCGCTGGACGGCGCGCTGGATGAACGTGTCGCCGAGGTGGTGGCGGCGCTTCTGGCTTCCGGGCTCGTCTGGACCGACGGTCGATCGAGAGCGCGGGTCGGCTGGATCGGCAGATTCCGCGCGGGGGTCGGCGCTGCGCTCGCGGGCGGGGAAGACCCATTGCCAGCCCCACCATCTTGCAGCCGATGGGTATTTCCGGGCGAGGGCGTCCGGCAGGTAGACCGCACCGAAGCCCTCCCGGAGGTCCGCCTCGTGGAGCGCCCGGACCGCCGCGAGGTGACGCTGCAGCGGCTGGCGTAGGGTTGCGGGCAGCATCGTGAGGCGGTCTTTCATGCCCTTGCCGTCGCGCACGAGGATCTGTTGCCGGGCGAAATCGACGTCCTTCACACGGAGGCGCAGGCACTCCAGGAGGCGCAGACCCGTGCCGTAGAGGAGCGTCGCCACGAGAAGGGGCGCGCCGTCGAGCCGCGCGAGGACGGCCTTCACTTCCTCTCGGGTGAGGACGACGGGGAGCCGTTCGGGGCGTTTCGCGCGGACGACGTCGCCGAGCGACTCGACGGGCCTCCCGAGGACTTCGCGGTAGAGGAACAGGAGCGCGCTGAGCGCTTGTGTCTGCGTCGAAGAAGCGACCCGCCCCCGCGTCGCCAGGTCCGAAACGAAGGTGTTGATCTCGGACTCGCCCATCTCGTCGGGATGCCGCTTGCCGTGGAACAGAACGAATCGCCTGATCCAGCCGACATAGGCCTCTTCGGTGCGGATGCTGTAGTGGCGCGTGCGGACGGCGGCCCGCACGCGATCGAGCAGCCGGATGCGTTCGGCCGGATTCGGCGCTCTCGCTGTCTTCGAAGCTTCCGCAGCGTCCGCGGCTTCCGAACGTCTCACGGGGCTCACGGCAAAGTGCGCACCTTCTGCCGGATGGCGCCGAGGTGATAGGCGATGTGCGCCGCCGCGCCGACCGCTAGCTCCACTTGTCCGACCCGTCGAAACCTCCCTTGAGGACCGCGACGATCTGTCCGAGGGCGTCTTCCGGCGTGATCGCCGGTGTGTTTTCCTGATTCCTCTCCGGCATGGGGTCTCCTTCAGGCGGAGAAGGTAGTCCCACGGACAGCGTAAGTCAAGCGTAAGTTAGGCTTGCCACGATTCGTTCCGCCCGAGGGAATGAGCCGCGGTTCATTCTTCCGATGACGTGCCGCGGAATGCGTGCTAGTTTTCAAAGTCGCCATGAATCACATCGTCTGTTTCGCCTACGTTCCCGACACGGAAACGAAAATCAGGGTCGCCGCCAACGGGGTCTCGATCGACGAGGCCGACGTCAAGTGGATCGTGTCCCCCTACGACGAGTACGCGCTCGAAGAGGCGCTCAGGACGAAGGAAGCGAAGGGCGGCACGGTCACCGCGGTCACCTTCGGCCCCGCGCGCGCCGACACGGGCCGGCGCGAGTGCCTCGCCCGCGGCGCCGACGAGGCGATCCGCGTTGCCGAGGACGGCCTCGGCCAGGTGGACTCGCTCGGCGTGGCCCGCCTTCTCGCGGGCGTCATCCGGACGCTGCCTCACGATGTCGTGTGGATGGGCAACAAGGGCGTCGGCACGGACGCGCAGGTGCTGGTGCCGATGCTGGCCGAGCTCCTCGACCTGCCGCACGTGAACCTCGTGACGAAGATCGAATGGAAGGACGGCGCGGTCCTGGCCCATCGCGAGATCGAGGGCGCCGAGGAGATCGTCGAGATGCCGCTGCCCGGTGTCATAGGCGCCACGAAGGGCCTGAACGAGCCGCGCTACGCGTCGCTGAAGGGGATCATGGCGGCCAAGAAGAAGGCGATCGCCGTGAAGACACCCGCCGACGCCGGCGTCGACCCGGCGGGGATCTCGGGCGACGCGGCGCACGTGCGCTGGACGAAGCTCGAGCTGCCGCCCGCGCGGCAGGCCGTGAAGCTCGTCCCGGGGGACGACCCGGCGAAGGCGGCGACGGAGCTGCTCCGGCTGCTGCGGGATGAAGCGAAGGTTCTGTAAGAAAGAGAAAACAGAAGAAGATTTTTTCTGGAAAGAGAAGAAAGAGAGAGGAAGATTTCCTCGTTCTCTTCGGAGATCACATGAGCAACGTCCTCGTTTTCATCGAACAGCGCGACGGGAAAATCCGCAAGTCGTCGCTCGAGGCGCTCACTCTCGGCCGAACTCTGGCCGGCAAGACCGGCGGCGCGCTGGGCGCCGTCGTCGCGGGCGCGGGAATCGGCTCTCTCGCCTCCGAGCTTGCCGCGTACGGCGCCGCGAAGGTGTTCGTGGTGGACCGGCCCGAGCTGCAGCTCTTCTCGTCGGAGGGCTACGCCGCGGCCCTCGAT
>JAMQPJ010000397.1 GCA_023717585.1 Thermoanaerobaculia bacterium | reverse complement strand
GGCACACCGCTCCTCGGGGACCCCGCATACGATCCCGGGCGCAAAGGTGGCGATCCTCCGCCGCAGCTGCACGCGGCGCGCCTCGCCTGGACGGATCCTCCCGGAATGCCCCGCGGCACGACCTGGCTCTGGGAGGCGCCGCGCCCCGCCCCGGCCGCTCCTGGGCCATGATGCGGGCGTGACCGGGACGACGCTTCCCCCCGAGACGCTCGCCGCGCTCTCCGCGCTCGCGGGGGATCGGCCGCTCGTCGTCTTCGACCTCGAGACGACGGGAGCCGACCGTCTGACGGACCGCATCGTCGAGATCGCGGCCATCCGTTTCGGCCCCGGCGGCGCCGTCGACGTGTGGGAATCCCGCGTGAACCCCGGCGTGAAGATCCCCCGCGAGGCCACGCGCGTCCACGGGATTTCGGACGCCGACGTGGCCGGCGCGCCGTCGTTCCCCGAGATCGCCGATCGGATACTGGAGTTTTTCGGCGACGCCGACCTCGCGGGATACAACGTCCGCTCCTTCGACGTCCCCGTGCTCCTCCGCGAGTTCGCGCTCGCGAACCTCGTCTTCCCGATCGAGAGCCGCCGCGTCGTCGACATGCAGACGATCTACTTCCGGAAGGAGCCGCGCGACCTCTCGGCGGCCGTGCGCTTTTTCGCCGGGCGCGAGCACGCGGGCGCGCACGCCGCGCTCGCAGACGTCATCGCGTCGGCCGAGGTGCTCGCGGGCCAGCTCCGGCGCTACCCGGACCTTCCGCGCGACGTCGCCCAGCTGCACGAGATCTCGCGGCCGCCCGAGGGTCGGTACGCGGACCCCGACAAGCGCTTCCTCTGGCGGGACGGGGAAATCGTGTTCGCCTTCAGCGAGCACCGCGGCAAGACCTTATCCGAGGTCGCCGAGAAGCACCCGGGGTTCCTCGACTGGATGCTCACGAAGGGCTTCTCCGAGGAGTCCAAGCAGATCGCCCGCGACGCGCGCAAGGGCGTGTTTCCCCGGAAGGCATGAGCGCGTCCGGGGAGCCGCGCGGCCTCGCGAGGCGTCGGAGCCGTACGACGCGGATCGCCCTCCTCACGCTCGGTTGGGTTCTCCTCGTGATCGGGTTCATCGGAGGCCTCCTTCCCGTGCTCCAGGGCTGGCCCTTCGGCGTCGCCGGCGCGGCGATCCTCTACGTGGAGAGCCGCTGGGTGCAGCGCAAGGTGCGCCGCTTCCGGCAGCGGAACCCGAAGTTCGAGCGCACATGGCTCCGGGCGCGCGCCTGGCTCAGAGAACGCCGGCGCGCCCGCCGGGCGAAGGCCGCGTCCTGACCTCGCCAGGGGTGCGGGGGGCGGCGTTGGAGCCCCCCGCAGGATGTCAGTCCATTTGACGGCGCAGGAACGTCGGAATGTCGAAGATGTCCTCGCGCGGGTCGCGCACGTTGATGAGGTTGACGCCGTATCCGTGATCTTCCGGAGACGGCACGTCGGGCGCCGTGCGCGCGCGCTCGCGGTCTTTTTCGCTGTTTCCCCGATCACCCGCCACTCCCCGCTCGGCCGCGGGCCGGGCGCCGCTCGGCGTCACCGGGAGCGACACCTCGCGGCGCGAGGCGAGCGCCGCGGGCGCGTCGAAGCCCGTCGCGATGACGCTGATCTTGACCTCGTCCTTCATGTCCTTGTCCAGGACGAGGCCGAAGATGACGTTCGCCTCCTCGTCGGCCGCCGCCTGGATGATCGCGCAGGCCTCGTTCACCTCGGCGAGCGTCAGGTCCTCGCCCCCGGTCACGTTGATGAGGATCGCGCGGGCGCCCTGGATGGACTGCTCTTCGAGAAGCGGGTTCGAGATCGCGCGCTGGGCGGCCTCGACCGCGCGGTGCTCGCCGGACGCGGTCCCCGTCCCCATGAGGGCCATGCCCATGTTTTCCATGACCGTCTTCACGTCGGCGAAGTCGAGGTTCACGACGCCGGGCACGGTGATCAGGTCGCTGATGCCCTGCACGGCCTGCCGGAGGACGTCGTCCGCGATGCGGAAGGCCTCCCAGGTCGTCACGTTCCGGTCCACGAACGAATAGAGGCGCTCGTTCGGAATCGTGATGAGCGTGTCGACGTACTCGCGAAGCTCGGCGATGCCGTCCTCGGCATAGCGCAGCTTGCGCCGGCCTTCGAAGGAGAACGGCTTCGACACGATCGCGACGACGAGCGCGCCCGCCTCGGACGCGAGCCGCGCCACGACGGGAGCTGCGCCGGTGCCCGTTCCGCCGCCCATCCCGGCCGTCACGAAGACCATGTCCGAGCCCGCGAGGACCTGCGTGATCCTCTCGGCATCCTCGAGCGCGGCGTTTCGTCCGATGTCGGGGTTCGACCCCGCGCCCATGCCGCGCGACGTCGTCAGGCCGAGCTGCAGCTTCGTCCCGGCCCGATTCACGCGCAGCACCTGGAGGTCCGTGTTCGCGGCCACGAAATCGATCCCTTTGATGCCGGCCTGGATCATCCGGTTGACGGCATTCCCGCCGCCACCGCCGACACCCACGACCTTGATCCTCGCGGGAGGAACGTCGTCGTTCAGGGAGATGGGGAGCGACGCGCGGGGCTCGTCGTCGAAAAGGATCATCTTCTTTCCTCCATCGATATCACAGAGCGGTGGACGCGGGGAATAAGTTCTTGAGGGAACCTTTGAGCCTGTCGAAAAGACCGGGACCGGAGCGCGAGCGCCTCTTCGAGGCGGCGGCGCTGCCGCGCCCATACAGCAGGAGGCCCGCGGCGCAGGCCCACTCCGGCGAGGCGACGACGTCCGTCAGTCCGCCGAGACCGCGGGGCACGCCGCGGCGCACGGCCACGCCGAGGACCTGCTCGGCCACGTCGAGGATGCCGTCCAGCTCGGCGCCGCCGCCCGTGAGGACGAGGCCGGCGCGCAGCTCGCTGGCCGGCACTTCCCGGACCGACTCCTCCCAGAGCAGCGTGAGGAGCTCCTCGGCGCGCGGCTGGAGGATCTCGGCGATCTCGCGCCGCTTGACCGGGTGGACGCCGCGACCGCCCGTCAGCGGCACGTCGATCGACTCGCTTTCGTTCACGAGGGCGGCCATCGCCGCACCGTACTTGCGCTTCAGGCGCTCGGCGTCGGGCACCGGCGTCTTGAGGACGACCGCGAGGTCGTTCGTGAAATGGTCCCCGCCCACGGGCAGGACCGACGTGTGCGCGAGGGCGCCGTGCCGCCAGACGGCGATCTCCGTGGTGCCGCCCCCGATGTCCGCGAGGACGACGCCCAGCTCCTTCTCGTCGGGCGTCAGGACGGCCTCCCCGGCCGCGAGCGGCTCGAGGACCATCTCGAGCACCTCGACGCCGGCCCGATTGACGCAGTTCAGCAGATTCTGCGTCGTGGCGACCGGCACCGTGACCACGTGAACGTCGGCCTCGAGCCGGCTTCCCACCATCCCGAGCGGATCGGCGACGCCGTCCTGCCCGTCCACGACGAACTCGCGCGGGAGCACATGGAGGATCTCGAACTCCGAGGGGATGGGGACCGACCGCGCGGCGTCCAGCGAACGCTGGATGTCCTCGCGCGTGATCTCGCGGTTCTTCGCCGCCACCGCGACGACCTGCCGGCTGTTGAACGACTTGACGGCGGGGCCCGCGACGCCGACGACGGCCCGCTCGATCTGGGCGCCCGCCATGATCTCGGCCTCCTCCGTCGCGCGTTTGATCGCGTCGACGGTCGCGGGCACGTCGATGATGGCGCCCTTGCGCGCCCCTTTGTGCGCGGCCGTTCCCTTTCCGATGATGTCGACGCGGCCCGTCGCGTCCTGTTCCGCGATGAGCGCGCAGACCTTGGTCGATCCGATGTCGAGACTCACGAGGTACGAAGCCGGCTTCGACATTCGGCGTCCTCTCAGGTCTTCCCGCGCCCGGAGTCACCGGGCGCTTTGAGCACGATGCGGCCCGCGAAGCGCAGGTCCGCCTCGGCCGCAGACAGGGCGTGGCGGTCGAGTTCGGGGCGAAGGGCGAGGTACGCGCGCCACAGCGGCGCAGCCTTCCCCGGTTCGGCGGCGTCGGGACCGAAGAGGAGGCGCGCCCTCGCAACCCGGTCCGTCACGCAGAACCCCTCGGGCACGAGGGCCACGTCCGAGACGCGTGCGAGAAGCGCGGGGTCTTCGACGCGGATCGCCTCGAGGAACGCCGCGCCCCGCGCGAGCGCCGGGGCGTCGGACGCGCCGGAGAGGACGACGAAGTCGTCGCTCTTCGACAGGGCGCGCCCGGAGTAGGGGCCGGTGAAGCTGCCGCCGCGGTCGATGGTCCAGAGCTCCCCGCCCTTGTCGGCACGCGCGACGAGCGCGACGGGGGGCCGCGCGACGACGCGCACGGCGATCGTGTCCGGCACGATGCGCCGCGCCGACGCAGCCGCGACCCAGGACCTCCTCGAGAGCTCGGCCACCGGCTTTTCGAGATCGAGAAAGAGGAGCGGACGCCCGATCCAGGCGTCCGTCAGCTCCTCGGTCTCGGCCCGGCGGGCCTCCGGCACGCCGTCCAGGACGACGCGGTTCACGGCGAAGCGCGGATGCGCGCGAAGGACGACGAGGCCCGAGAGCGCGAACGTCAGGGCCGCGAGGACCGCGAGGGCGGGCAGGACCAGCCGGCTCCCCGGACGCCGCCGGCTGGGGCGGACGGTGCGGGAGGCGGGGGGGCGATAGAAGGAGCTCAGCTCATGTCCTCCCGCCGGACTTGGATTCGGATGGGGATTCGGATTTGGCTTCGGATTCGGAGGAAGAGGGCTCTTTCTCTTTTCTCAGCAGAAAGTCTTCTCCGAAATGCAGGACGTCGCCCGCGCCCATGGTCAGCAGGAGATCGCCGTCCTTCGTCTCTTCTTCCAGCGTCTTCGCGATGTCCTTCCGGTCCGCGATGAAACGCGCGGCGCGGTGCCCGCGGGCCGTCGCGGCGTCGGCCACCAGGGCGCCCGTCACGCCCTCCCGCGGAGCCTCCCTCGAGCCGTAGACCGGCGCCACGAGGAGGACGTCCGCGTTGAGGAACGCCGCTCCGAACGCCGCCGCGAAGTCCTTCGTGCGGGAATAGAGGTGCGGCTGGAAGAGTGCGACGACGCGGCGCTCCGGGTACGACTGGCGGGCGGCCGCAAGCGTCGCCGCGACCTCGGTCGGGTGGTGCGCGTAGTCGTCGATGACGATGACACCGGCGCGCTCTCCCTTCTTCTCGAAGCGCCGGATGACGCCTTTGAATCCCTCGAGCGCGCGCGCCGCGATCCCGAACGGAATCGAGAGCTCGCGCGCGATGGCGAGCGCTCCGAGCGCGTTCTTCACGTTGTGGAGGCCCGGCACTTTGAGTCCGACGGGCCCCATGAACTCGCGGCCGGCCGTCGCGATGAAGCGCGAGCCGGTTCGGTCGAGCGCGAGGTCGCGCACCGTGACGTCGGCCTGGGGCGTGAGGCCGAACGTGACGACGCGGCGCGACACGAGCGGGCGGATCTCCTGCACGTTCGGGTCGTCCAGGCCGAGGATCGCGGCGCCGAAGAACGGCACGCTGCGCGCGAAGCGCGCGAATGTCTCCTGAATGTCCGCGAGGTCGCGGTACGTGTCGAGATGCTCGAGGTCGATGTTGTTGACGAGCGCGAGCATGGGCGAGAGCGCCAGAAACGACCGGTCGAACTCGTCCGCCTCGGCCACGAGATACTCCCCGCGCCCGAGCCGCGCCGTCCCCACCTCGCGCATGCGGCCCCCCACGATGATCGTGGGGTCGAGGCCCGCCTCCATCAGGATCGCGCCCGTCATGGACGTCGTCGTGGTCTTGCCGTGAGTTCCGGCGATCGCGATGCCGCGCTTGACGCGCATGACCTCGGCGAGCATCTCCGCCCGCTTGATCACGGGGATTCCGGCGGTGCGCGCGGCCGCCACCTCCGGGTTGCTCTCGTGGACGGCGCTCGAGTAGACGACGACGTCCGCGCCGGCGACGTTCTCGGCGCGATGGCCCTGGTGAACTCTGATGCCGAGGCCGGCGAGGCGCTCGGTCGTCTCGCCGCGGGCGAGGTCCGAGCCGGTGACCTCCAGGCCCACGCTCTTCAGAAGCTCGGCCAGGCCGCTCATGCCGATGCCGCCGATGCCGACGAAGTGGAGGCGCTTCACGCGTAGGAAATTCAAGCGGCCTCCACTTCGAAAAGAAGGTCGCACAGGCGGGAGGCCGCATTTGGCGCCGCCGAATGCCGCGCGGCCTCGCCCATCGCCAGGAGCCGCAGCGGGTCGCCGAGAAGACCCGAGAGAGCGGCCGCCAGGGACTCTTCCGTGGCCTCCGCTTCCGTGACGACGACGGCGGCTCCCTCCGATTCCAGGGCCCGCCCGTTCGCCTCCTGATGCCCGTGCGCCGCCGCCGCGAACGGCACGAGGAGGG
>JAMQPJ010000396.1 GCA_023717585.1 Thermoanaerobaculia bacterium | reverse complement strand
AAACCCGGGCGGGGTTTCCCTGCGAAATGACGGACGCCAGCGCGCCCTTCTGCGGGTGCGGGCGCAGCCCGTGGCGCGCTGGCTCGGCTACGAGAGGCGGGTCATGGCGACGGGCTGATGGTCCTCGAGAAGCTGCGCGGTTTGCGCTCCGAGCCGGCCGTCGTCGCCCAGCTTCGCGGCCACAAGTGGACGAGCGAGGAGCAGAAGAAGGAGCTCCTCGAGAAGTTCAACGCGATCGCCAAGCCGGACGTCGAGTGGGTCGTCTGGACGGCCGTCGAGCCGATCCCCGAGATCCGGGCGGCGGGTCTCGCGATCCTCAGGAGGCGCCGGGACCGGGCCGGGCTCGAAGCGCTCGTTCCGCTGCTGAAGACGCGCTCGGAGGCCGTGCGGCGCGCCGTCATGCGCTTCCTGAAGGAGCTGGCGGGACCGCAGCTCGGCCCGTTTCTGCAGGAGATCGGATCCCGCGGCGACGACTTCGCCCGCCTCGCCGCTCTCGAGCTCGCCCGGGAGCTTCCCGCCGAGGCGGCCTTCGACATCGCGCGCCGGGTGCTCACCGCCTCGAATCCCGCCGTGCGCGCGCGGGCCCTGAAGGCCGTCAGCGAGATGAGCTTCGCGGGCAGCGCGGCCGTGGCGGCGAGCCTCGCCGTCCCCCTGCTGCAGGACGAGAACGAGGAGATCCGTTACTCGGCCCTCGCGGTCCTCGAGAAGAACCCGAACGAGAGCTACTTTCCGGACGTTCTCCAGATGGCGCGCACGGGCGGCGGACGCGTGGCGGAGGCCTCGTTCGCGGCGCTAAAGCGCCTCCTCTCGACCGCCAAGCAGGACCACACGCCCGAGATCGTGCCGCTTTTCGCGGACGGAAACGCGATCGTGAGGCAGGGCGCCGTGAATCTCCTGATGCCCTACGCGCCCGATCTCCTCGCGCGCAGGATCCTCGAGCACTTCCGCGGCTCTTACGTCTGGGTCAGGGACCGCGCGGTCGAGACGGCCCGCGACGGCCTGCCCGGTTTCGTGAACGCGCTCCTCCTGCTCACGAAGGACCCCGATCCCGCGTTCGCGAAGGCCGCGTCCGAGATGACGCTGGCTCTCGCGGACCCCAAGGCGCTCTCCGTGTGGATCAAGCTCGTGGACGATCCCGACCTCTGGGTGAAGACGCGCGCCATCGAGACGCTCGGGCGGGCCGGGCAGGGCAGCGACGAGGTCCTCACGCGGCTTCTTCTGGCGCTCAAGGACCCCGACCTCGTCATCCCGGCCGCCTCCGCGCTCGGCGAGCTCGGGGAGGCCCGCGCCGCGCAGCCCCTTCTCGACGCTTTCAAGGCCGCGGTCACGCGCCCCGACGTCCAGATGGAGATCCTCGACGCGATGGGAAGGCTCGCCACGACCGACGCCCGCGTTCACCAGCAGGTCGTCACGATCTGCTCGCGGCTCGTCCAGATGGCGCAGCTCGACCAGGCGGTTCGGGAGCGCGCCCGCCGCCTCGTGGGAAAGCTCTCGGGCGACGAGGCCCGCGACGCCCTTCCCGGCATCGAGCCCGAGATCGCCACCGTCGATCTGGCCGGGAACCAGAACGCGCGCCTCGTCGAGTTTCTCGCCACCATGGTCCAGCGCGGGTCCTCGGACCTCCACCTCGCGACGGGCTTCGTGCCCCATCAGCGCGTGCAGGGCGTCCTCGAGCCCATCGACGTGCCGCCGATGACGCGCGCGCGCGCCACCCAGCTCATCCGCGAAGTGCTCGACGAGGGCGAATGGAAGAGGCTCGAGCGCGAGCGGCAGATCGACGTCTGCCTGAAGCTGCCGGGGCTCGGGCGCTTCCGCGCGAACTTCTACTCGCAGCGCGGAGGATTCGACGCGTGCTTCCGGCTCATCCCGAAGTCGATTCCGACGATCGAGGAGATCGGGC
>JAMQPJ010000384.1 GCA_023717585.1 Thermoanaerobaculia bacterium | reverse complement strand
TCGGAGATCCTGGCGCACCTGGCCGATAGCGAACTCGTCACCGGATTTCGCATTCGACTCATCCTCGGAAACAGCGGCACGCCGATCCAGGCCTTCGACCAGGACGCGTGGGCGAAGTTCTCCGACTACAGGAAGCACGATGCGGAGGTCTCCCTGGAAGCCTTCCGCGCCACCCGGGAGCGGACGGCACGCCTGCTGAAGAGCCTGCCTTCGGAGAGCTGGGAGCTCTACGGAATGCACTCGGAGCGCGGAAAGGAGACCGTCTCGCGGGTCGTGGAGATGCTTGCGGGCCACGACGTCAACCACCTGAAGCAGATCAGGGAGCGGCTCCCGGAACCGTGGGTCCCCTCGGTCACGGGCTCTTCGCGGCGAGCGCCTTACGCGCGGCCTTCGACAGCTCGGGCACGCGCTTTCCCTTCGTGACGCCGAGATAGAGCGAGAGCACGGCGCGGGGCCCGGCCTCGAGGGCGGAGAGGTATCTCTCACGGCCGGCGAAGCGGAGGAGCGCGTCCGTGATCTCCGCGCCCACGATCGCGGGATAGCGGGTCCAGAAATCGCCCTTCGCCGCGTTCGCAAGAAGCTCCTGCCGCTCCGAGTCTTTTCTCTTCCCCTCGATGAGCACGTCCGCGGCGCGGTTCCAGCGCGCGAACGCGCGCACGATCGGCTCCTCGAGGAGCGGGACGATGGGGAAGAAGTCGTCGGGGATGAGGAACAGCGTCGGCGGCCCTTCGGCGGCCGTCCGTGCGAGAAGCGTGTCGAAATCGGCGGCCCGCTCGTCGGGCCAGGCCGGGGCCTTCCTCACGTGCGCGTCGAAGAGCGCGCGCCAGGCCTCGGCGGCCGCGGCCCGCAGCATCTTGAGAAGCATCTCGCGGGGCATCGGCGCCGAGCCGAGGTCGCCGGTCAGCCGGGGCAGATCCGCGGCGAGGACGAGCGCCCCCCCGTCGCGCGCGCCCGCGACCTCGGCGAATCCCGAGACCCCGAAGAAGGGCACGAGCACGATCGTCGCCGTGATGGGCGTGCCCGTCGGCAGGAGCGACGCGATCCGGCGGCCCACGAGACCCGCGGCCGGCTGCCCTTCCGTCTCCAGGGTGTCGAGGACACGAGAGAAATAGGGGCTCTTCGCGACGAACGTCGACAGGAGCGGATCGGGCGTGCCGGCGACCGTCGAGACGAGGCGCCCGTAGAAATCGTCGGGCGAGAGGCCTTCGGCCCGGATCGCCGCCGTGGCGTTCACGGACGCCTTGAGGCGCCGCAGCGCGGCCGGCGCGTCCGGCGCGCCGGCCAGGAGCGCGAGAACGTCGCGGGCGGGGGCGGTGTCGATCGTGAACGCCAGACGGTGGGGGGTCGGAGCCGCGAGATCGAAAGGCGGGCCCAGGGCCGGATCGGCGGGTGGAGGCGGAGCCGCGGGAGATCCGAGCGCGAGGCCCGAGACACCCGTAAGCGCCGTCAGCGCCACCAGCGTCGCCAGCGCCGCGAATACGAGCCCCCGCGGCAGGCCGCTGTGAGCGCTGTGAGAGTTGCGGGCGCAGCCCGAACGGATCGCCTCAGCCAAGGATCGCCTCCAGCGCCCGCTCCGTGTCGGAAAAATCCGCGAGGACGACGTGCGCGCCCGCGGCCTCGAGCGCGGGCCGCCCCGTGCGGCCTGTCGCGACCGCGATCGCGCGCGCCCCGATCGCGAGGCCGCACGAGACGTCGTGGCGCGAGTCGCCGACGACCACGCACTCACGACCCGTGAACGCGAGGCCGGTCGCGGGCCGGGCCCTCTCGAGCGCGAGCGGACCCAGCTCCTCGCGGCAGGACGCCTCGTCGCCCCAGACGCCGAAGACGAAGCGGTGCCAGAGGCCCGCGGCCGAGAGCTTCACGCGCGCGCCGCGCTCGACGTTTCCGGTCAGGAGCGCCGGGACGAGGCCGTCCACCTTCTCGAGCGCGTCGAGCAGCGCCGAAACGCCGGGTTTGAGCACGGGAGCGCGCGCGCGGAGACCGGCCTCGAGCCGGTCGAGGTAGAGCGCGAGCGCGTCCCCGGTGCGGAGAACAATCGTCTCGTCCGGCACCCCGGCCGCCCGCATGAGATCCGCCACGATGAGGGGATCGAGGCGCCCTTCGAACGCGTAGCCGTCGACGTCGCCGCTCGTGCCGAAGACATCCTCGAGCGCCGTCTGAAAGGCCGTCCGCGCCGGCGGCCCTGCCGAGAGGAGCGTCCCGTCGATGTCGAAGAGAACGAGGCGCCGGGCCCCGG
>JAMQPJ010000352.1 GCA_023717585.1 Thermoanaerobaculia bacterium | reverse complement strand
GCCGCGGCCGCGGCCGCGGCCGTGCGGCGGAGGCGTTCGAGGCCGAGCTGGATCGCCGTGATCGGCGTCCGGAGGTCGTGGGACACGGCGCGGAGGAGCGAGGTCTTGAGCGCGTCACTCTCACGCAGGGCCTCGAGATGGGTTCGCTCCTCGAGGAACCTCTCGCGCTCGACGGCGAGGGCGACGAGCCGTCCGACGGAGGCAAGGGCGTTGCGTTCCGCGCGCGTGCCGCGGACGACCAGAACTCCGTTCGTGCGGCCGCCCACGGCGAGCGGGAGATAGACGTTGCGCGCGCCGTCCGCAGCGGGCACCTCTGCGGGCTCCCCGGCACGGCCGACGCTCTCGAGAAGGGGATCGTCGGCGTCGAGACCCTTCCCGACCGAGACGACGATCTCGGGCGGGCCGTCGCCGAACAGGACGAGCCCGCCGCCCGAAGCTCCGATCGTTCTCAAGGCGCGCCCCGCGGCATCGCCGAGCGCGCCGACGCGGTTCGTCGCCGCGAAGAGGTCCACGGAGAGCTCGTAGAGGGCCTCCATCTCGTTGCGGCGCGCCTCGGCCTCCACCGCGCGGCGCTGCTCGCGCGCGACGAGGCGGCTCACGAGAACCGAGGCGAGCAGGAAGGCGGCAAGCGCGACCCAGTTCGCCGGGTCCGCGATCGTCCAGGTCCCGACGGGCGGGAGAAAGAAGTAGTTGTAGCAGGCCGTCGCCGCGAGCGACGCGGCCGCCGACACGACGAACCCGAACCGGGTCGCGACGAAGAGGACGACGACGAGGTAGACGAAGCCGACCGTCGTCGCGTTCGCGCCGAGGGCCCGGCCGAGAGCGGTTGCGCCGGCGACGCCGAGGAGCGCGAGGGCCAGTCGCGCCGCCGCCCGAGCGGCGAGGCTAGCCGTGAATGTTGTGGCCGTGGACGGCCTCCGCAGCCTCGTGGAGCGCCTCCGAGAGCGTCGGGTGCGCGTGGATCGTGCGGATCATCTCTTCGGTCGTAGCCTCCAGGCGCAGGAGCGCGCCGGCCTCGGCGATGAGCTCGGTCGCGTGCGGGCCGACGATGTGGACGCCGAGAATCTCGTCGTGCTTCGCGTCGGAGACGATCTTCACGAAGCCGTCCTGCGTGTGCTCCATCATCGTCTTCGCGAGGACGCCGAAACTGAACTTCCCGGTCTTCACGACGTAGCCGCGCTCTTTCGCTTTCGCTTCGGTGAGGCCGATCGACGCGACCTCCGGGTCGCAGTAGGTGCATCCAGGGACCTGGTCGCGATTGATCGGAAAGGTGGGCGCGCCGGCCATCGTTTCGGCGGCCACGATGCCTTCGGCGGATGCGACGTGGGCGAGCCAGATCGTGGGTGTGACGTCGCCGATCGCCCAGACGCCCGGCACGTTCGTGCGCTGGCGCGAATCCACTCTCACGTAGCCCCGGTCGGTCACGACACCGGCGGCTTCCAGCCCGAGCCCGTCGGTCACCGGCTTGCGGCCGACGGCGAGCAGGACCTTTTCGACGGACCACGAGAGCGGCCCGCCGTCCGGCCCCTTCCCCTTGACGGTGACGGTGCCGTCGCCGTTCGGCGTGGCCGACTCGACGCCCGTCTTCGTGCGCACCTCGATCCCGCGCTTCTTGAAGAGGCGCTCGACCTCTTTCGAGATCTCCTCGTCTTCCACCGGGAGGACGCGGGGGAGCACCTCGACGAGGACGGTCTTCGTGCCGTAGCGCGAGAAGCAGGAGGCGAACTCCGAGCCCACGGCGCCCGAGCCGATGACGAGAAGGGACTTCGGAATCGACTGCGACTTCAGGATGTGGTCCGAGTTCAGGACGCTCTCGCCGTCCGCCTTGAGGAACGGCAGGTCGCGCGGCACCGAGCCGGTCGCGATGAGGACGTTCTTCGTATTCAGGACCGTCTCGCCCGCGTCGCCTGTCACGGCTACCTGCGCCGGCGAGACGAGACGCCCGAAGCCCGCGTGGACGTCGACCTTGTTCTTCTTCATGAGGTACCCGACGCCCTTCGCCCCCCTGAAGACGACCTTGTCGCGGAACTTCACGACCGCCGGATAGTCGAGCTCGACGCCGGCGACACGGACGCCGAAATCCGCGGCGTGGTTCTTCGCCTCGTCGAAGAGCGAAGCGGACTTGAGCATCGCCTTCGTGGGAATGCAGCCGCGGTGGAGGCACGTGCCGCCGAGTCCGACGCCGGGAACTTTCGCGTCCTTCTCGACGAGGGCCGTCCTGAGGCCGAGTTGCGAAGCCCGGATAGCCGCCACGTAGCCTCCCGGGCCGGAGCCGATCACGACGAGGTCGTACGGAGGGGAAGGACTGGCGCTCACGGATCTCCTTGACGGGTGCCTTGTGGACGAGGCGCCGCGCCCAAAGGCGCGCCGGACAACCGAAGATTATAACGGCCGGAGGTCAGCCGAAGACGACTCCGAGGAGGCCGCCCGCGAGGACGAGCCATGCCGCGTTGATCCGGATCGTGGCGAGCGCCGCGACGCCGGCGAGGAACAGCGCGACGGTCGGCCCGTTCGTGAGCGCCGGCCGGGCGAACTGCAACGTGACGGACCCCATCAGCGCGAGTGCGGCCACGTTGACGCCGTCGAGAAAAGCGCCGAGCGGCCTCGACCGCCTGAGGCGGAGGGCGAAGGGCGCCATCAGCGCCACGATCGCGAAGGCCGGGAGGAAGATTCCGAGGGTCGCGACGGCCGCGCCCGGCAGGCCGCCCAGCTGGTAGCCGATGAAGGTCGCCGTGGAGGAAAGGGGCCCCGGCGTGAACTGGCCGACGGCCACGGCATCGAGGAGCTGCTCGCTCGTGAGCCAGTGCCAGCGCTCGACGAGGTCGGCCTTCAGGAACGCGAGAAGCACGTAGCCGCTGCCGAACAGGATGGCGCCGGTCTTGAGGAAGAAGAGAAACAGGCTGCTGAGGGAAAAAGAAGAAGAAAGTGCTGCTGGGAGAAGAGGAAGAGAAAGAGGAAGAGAAAGAGGGAGAAAGAGAGATTTCTTAGAAGGGGGTTTGGGGGGCACCAGAGCGTCGGCGGCGCGCGGCTCGCTGCGGGTCGCGGCGTCGGCGTCAGCGGCGCTCGCGCGCTGCGGTGTCGCCTGCGCCGGGGCGGCCCCTTCTTCCTTTCTAAGCAAATCTCCAATCACCATCACCCCGACCGAGACGAACCCTGCAGCGAGCAGCAGGATAATCTCGTGGACAAAGAAGGCAGCAATCAACGCCGCGAGTCCCATCGCGAGGAGGAACCGGCTCTTCATCGCCGTGCGGCCCAGCCCGACGAGCGCCTGGACGATGAGCGCGAGGACGACGGGCTTGATGCCCGTGAAGAAATGCGGGAACGCCGGCAGCGATCCGAACCGGACATACGCCCAGGCGAACGCCGTCACGATGAACGTCGCGGGAAGCATGAAGCCGAGTCCCGCGAGGAGGAAGCCCGGCCACCCCCCGCGGGCGTAGCCGATGAAGAGCGCCATCTTCGTGGAGGCCGGCCCCGGCGCGAGATTCGTCGCGCCGAGAAGGTCGAGGAACTCGCCGCGCGTCATCCAGCCACGGCGCGCGACGACCTCGTGTTCCATCATCGAGATGTGGGCGGCTGGACCGCCGAACGCGGTGGCGCCGAGGCGCAGGAAGAGCGTTGCGAGTTCCATCCGGTCGCGGGGATCCGATCGCGACATCGTGAGCCGATTATGGGCGGGGGCGGCCGCCGGTCGTGCGGCCGGCGCACTAAGATGCGGCCGTGATCGGCGAAACGCTCTCGCACTATCGCATCGTGGAACGGCTCGGCGCGGGCGGGATGGGCGAGGTCTTCCGTGCCGAGGACATCAAGCTGCGGCGGCCCGTCGCCCTGAAAGTCCTGCGCGGCGCCGAGGATCAGGAGGGGCGGCTCCTGCGCGAAGCGCGCTTCGCCTCGCAGCTCAACCATCCGAACATCGCCGTCGTCTACGACGTCGACACGGTGGAACGGGACGGGCAGAGGCGGAGCTTCATCGCGATGGAGTACGTCACGGGGCGAACGCTTTCCGCTCTCCTCGAAGAACGCATGCCGGCGGTTCCGGAGGCCGTGGACATCGCGCTGCAGGTCGCCGATGCGCTCGCAGCCGCGCACGCGCGCGGCGTCGTGCACCGCGACATCAAGGCGGGGAACGTCATGGTGGACGGGGCGGGGCGCGTGAAGGTCCTGGACTTCGGCCTCGCGGCATTCCGGCCCGTCGTCGACGCGAGCA
>JAMQPJ010000347.1 GCA_023717585.1 Thermoanaerobaculia bacterium | reverse complement strand
CTGGATCGTCGCGGGCTCGGTAGCGCTGGACATAGAGGGCATCCTCCCGCGGCGAGACGCCGCTCTTGAGACCGAATCTTGGCGCGTCAGGCCGCCGGAAGTCAAACGGATGGGGCCGCCCCGGTATTCCCCTCCGGACGACCCAACCCCACTATCTAGTAGGCGGCGGACGCAAAAACACTAGCAGTAGCGTTTTTTCCTTGAAAAAGGAAGAAGCCGGAATTACCTTGTGAGACAGCCCCATACGCCGGACGCGCGGCACGCGAAGCGCGGACAGAATCGCGGATCGATCGCGAAAGAACGGACCAGGAAGCTGGCTTGGGGGTCGTTTCGTCTTAGGGCGGGAAGAAAGACTGAAGAAAGACGAAAGAAGACGAGGGAAAGGGAGGCTTTCTCCAACATGAGCACCTCGAACGAACGGGAAACCCGCGAAACGGCGGCTGGAATGCGGACGGAGAAAGCGACGGCCGGCGAGAGGGTGCGGGCGACGGCGGGGGAGACAACCCGAAGCGGACTCAGCGGCCTCACCTTCCGGAGACTTTTCACGGACGGGGTCACGCACCCCTTCGACGCCCTCGAGTGGGAGCTTCGCACCGCGGCGATCACGAACGAGAAGGGGGAGGTGTTCTTCGAGCAGAAGGACGTCGAGGTCCCGAAAACGTGGTCGATGACGGCGACGAACATCGTCGCCCAGAAGTACTTCCACGGGAAGCCGGGGACGGCTCAGCGCGAGCGCTCGGTCAAGCAGCTCATCGGGCGCGTCGTGGATACGATCACGGGCTTCGGGCAGAAGAACGGCACCTTTCGCACCGCGGCCGACCGAGACACATTCTCGGACGAGCTCGCGCACATCCTCGTGAACCAGGCCGCGAGCTTCAACTCGCCCGTCTGGTTCAACGTCGGCGTCGAGCCGAAGCCCCAGGCCTCCGCGTGCTTCATCAACTCCGTCGGCGACTCCATGCAGTCCATCCTCGAGCTGGCGAAGACGGAAGGCATGCTCTTCAAGTTCGGCTCGGGCACGGGCACGAATCTGTCCTCGCTTCGCTCGTCCACCGAGTCGCTCTCCTCCGGGGGCATCGCGTCCGGCCCGGTCTCCTTCATGAAGGGCTTCGACAGCTTCGCGGGCGCCATCAAGTCGGGCGGCAAGACGCGCCGCGCCGCGAAAATGGTCATCCTGAACGTCGACCACCCGGACGTCGAGGAATTCATCCTCTGCAAGGAGCGCGAGGAGAAAAAAGCCTGGGACCTCATCGACTCCGGCTGGGACGGCTCGTTCAACGGCGAGGTCTACAGCAACATCGCGTTCCAGAACGCGAACCACTCGGTCCGCGTCACGGACGAGTTCATGCGCGCCGCCGAGGCCGGCGGCACGCACACGACGAAGGCCGTCACGTCGGGCGAGCCGATGGGCACGTACGACGCGAAGGAGCTTCTCCTGAAGATGGCCGAATCGGCCTGGGTCTGCGGCGATCCCGGCATGCAGTACGACACGCTCATCAACAAGTGGAACCCGTGCAAGTCGACGCACCGGATCAACGCGTCGAACCCGTGCGTCACGGGCGACACTCTCGTCGCGACCGCCGACGGCTGGCGGCGCATCGATGAGCTGGCCGGAAAGACCGCGCGTGTCGTCGGCGCCGACGGCGTCCCGCACTTCGTGACCCGCATCTTTCCAACGGGTCGAAAGCCCGTCTTCCGGCTGAGAACCCGCGCCGGCTACGAGGTCAAGATCACCGGAGACCACAAGGTCCTCACGCCCGGGCGCGGCGACGTGCCCGTCAACGAGCTGAAGCGCGGCGAGAAGCTGATGCTTCAGGGCCCCGGCTTCGGCCGGCGTGCGCTCTCCGAGAACCTTGCTCTCGCGGTGGGCGTCGCGGTCGGCGATGGTTGCCTGACGCGCTCACATACGACGGGGCATACGCAGGAGATCGTCATCCTGACCATGGCGAAGGAGGAGTCCGGAATTCTGCAGAAAATCGCCGGTGCCGTGAACGAGGCTAAGCGAACCCTTCGGGTGGCGAACGCGAGCGGACGCGCCGACGACGTCCACGTCAGCGCGGTACCTCGCTCGACGAGCCGTCTTTCTTTCTCCTCGAAGCCTGTCGTCAGCCTCTTCACGGAGCTTGCGGTCCTCGACGAGGGGAGCGCGGGGAAGCGCTTCACCCCGGCCGCGTTCGAGCTGGACAAGCCCTCGCTGGCCGGCGTCCTCCGTGGGCTTTTCACGGCCGACGGAACGGTGGGGAACTACGGGGAGAAGTCGCAGTACGTCGCCCTCGACTCGACGTCACGCGAGCTGCTGCGTCAGACCCAGCTCCATCTCCTCTCTTTCGGCATCAAGGCCAAGATCTACGAAGGCCGTCGCAGCGGCGAGACGGAGACTGTGCTGCCGGACGGGCGCGGCGGGCACGCGCCGTATCCGGTGAGGGAGGTCGCGTCGCTCCGCATCACCCGCTCCTCACGCGTCCTCTTCGAGCGCGAGATCGGGTTCGACGACGCGAGCCCGAAGGCCGACGCGCTCCGTATGCTAAACGCAAACTTCGCGAGCTATCGCGATGAGCTCTCCGACGAGGTCGTTTCGATCGAACCGCTCGGCGAGGAGCCGGTCTTCGACCTCACGGAGGAAACCACCCAACACTTTGTAGCAAATGGACTTATTGTTCACAACTGTAGCGAGTACATGTTCATCGATGACTCGGCCTGCAACCTGGCTTCCCTGAACCTCATGAAGTTCGCGCGGGAGGACGGCGGCTTCGAGATCGAGAAATTCCGCCATGCGGTCGACGTCGTCTTCGCGGCGCAGGAGATGCTCGTCGGGGAGGCGGCGTATCCCACGGCCGCCATCGAGAAGAACTCGCATGCCTTCCGCCCGATCGGCCTTGGATACGCGAACCTCGGCGCGCTTCTCATGTTCAACGGCATCCCGTACGACAGCGACGAGGGCCGCCACTACTCCGCCGCCGTCACGAGCCTGATGCACGGACAGGCCTACCTCATGTCCTCGAAGATCGCAGCCGAGATGAAGCCCTTCGCGGGCTACGCCCCGAACCGCGACGCGTTCCTCGAGGTCATTTCCATGCACCGCGACGCGGCGTACGCCGTCGAGAAGAGCGGCGTACCGAAGGACCTGTTCGAGGTGCAGCGCGCCGTGTGGGATCTGACGCTGGAGTCCGGCCGGCAGCACGGGTTCAGGAACGCGCAGGCGACGGTCCTCGCGCCCACCGGCACGATCGGCTTCATGATGGACTGCGACACGACCGGCGTGGAGCCCGATCTCGCGCTCGTGAAGTACAAGAAGCTCGTCGGCGGCGGGACGATCAAGATCGTCAACCAGACCGTTCCGAACGCGCTCACACGGCTCGGCTACGCGGACGACGTCATGCACGCGATCGTCCAGTACATCGACGAAAAGGGCACGATCGAGGGGGCGCCGGGGCTGAAGAGCGAGCACCTGCCGGTCTTCGACTGCGCGTTCAAGGCGCTCGGCGGAACGCGGTCGATCGCCCCGATGGGCCACGTGCGGATGATGTCCGCCGTGCAGCCGTTCCTCTCGGGCGCGATCAGCAAGACCGTGAACATGCCGAACGACGCCACGGTCGAGGAGATCGCGGACGTCTACATGCAGGGCTGGAAACTCGGCCTCAAGGCGATCGCGATCTATCGCGACGGCTGCAAGCGCACGCAGCCGCTGAACACCGCGGCGAGCCGCAACGACGATGCGGTGAAGGGCGGCAGAGACTCGCGGGGGAACCCGACGGCCGGCCCCCCGGCCTCCCCCTCCGCGCAGTCCGCAACCGCGGGCGCCGCTGCGCTGAGCCCCCGCCGCCACAAGCTCCCCGACGAGCGGCGCGCCATCACGCACAAGTTCTCCGTCGCCGGCCACGAGGGCTACATCACCGTGGGCCTCTACGAGGACGGCACGCCCGGCGAGATCTTCCTCACGATGGCGAAGGAAGGCTCCACGATCTCGGGCCTCATGGATTCGTTCGCGACGGCGATTTCGCTGACCCTGCAGTACGGCGTGCCGCTGGAAGCGCTCGTCGAGAAGTTCAGCCATATGCGCTTCGAGCCCGCGGGCTACACGAAGAACCCCGAGATCCCGATCGCGAAGAGCCTCGTCGACTACCTCTTCCGCTGGCTCGCGTCGAAGTTTCTGACGGCGGACCTCAAGGAAAAGGCCGGGGTCATCTCCCGCGAGGAGCCGGGTCCCGCGACGACGCCGGGAGCGTTCAAGAACCTCGGAACGCTGACGCCGGTCTCCCTGTCCGCGGCCGGCCCGATCGCCGCGGCATTCCAGGCCATCGCGTCCGCCAGCGCCAGCGCGAGGGCGGAACCGCCCGCGGCCGAGGGCGCGGCGGAAGCGCGGGCCATCGGGTTCGCGGTCCCGGCGACTTCGCACACGAGCCGGCTCGCGTTCGAGAACAGCGCGGACGCCCCGAGCTGCCACGAGTGCGGCAGCCTCATGGTGCGCGGCGGCGCCTGCTACAAGTGCCTGAACTGCGGCGCGACGAGCGGCTGCAGCTGAGCGGGCGGCCCGATCCTCAACGCTTTCCGAACAGCTGGTCGAAGGCCGAGCGGGCGCCGTCCGGCGAGTCGGCGGCTTTCGCGCCGGTGAGATCGAGCGACACCGTCGGCGCGTAGAACGTGCAGGAGTTCGCCTTCGATTTCGCGGGGATCAGCGCGGGGATCTCCTGCCGGCACTGCATGGGCGCGGCGCCGTCGAAGAACCGGCACTGCGCGCACGCGTGGAGCGCGGCGCCGCATTTTCTGCAGACGGCCTCCGGTCCGACCTCGGGGTCGTTCTTCTCGTTGCAGGTCTTGCACCGGAAGACCTCGGCGCGATTGCGGTCTGCGCCGCGGCCCTTCGGTCCAAATTTCTCCATCCGGGGAGCGTTCGAAGAACCGAAACCGGTCCCCCTCCCCGACCGTTCCGCATCCTTGTATCCGCGCTGGCGGTATTTCTGTTCGGTCATCTGTCCTGCTTCCCGGCGCCGGTGCGCCGCGCCCGTCCCGTCGTCAAACTACAATCTCCGC
>JAMQPJ010000304.1 GCA_023717585.1 Thermoanaerobaculia bacterium | reverse complement strand
CTTCTCGAGCGTGAGCGCCTGAGCGGCGAGAACCGCCGCGAGGAGGATCACTTCGCGGTACCTGCTGCCGTCAAAGCCATGGGCTTCATCGTGAAGGGATCGCGCAACGGCGCCTCCGTGAATTTGCCGTTCGTCAGATCGGCGAACTTCACCGGGTGCTTCGGGTCGGGGTTCAGGAGGTCGGCTTTCTTCCCGACGACGAGAAGCGTCGCGGATTCCGGCTTCAACAGCCGCTGCGCCGCTCGTTTCACGCCGGCCTTCGTCACCTTCTCGACGTTCGCCTGGTACTTCGCGTAGTAGAGCGGGTCCGAGGCGTAGCGGCCCGTGTATTCCTCGTCCGCGAGAAGGCCCACGACCTGCACGGGCGTCGAAAAGCGGCGGGGAAGCTGGTCGATGAACGCCCGCTTCGCCGTTTCCATCTCCTCGTCCGTGGCGTCTCCGTCACGAAGCTTCGTCATTTCCTCGAGCACGATCTGCGCGGCGTAGGCGGCGGTGCGCGCCTTCGACTGGAACGCGGCGCCGAAGCGGCCGGGGTACCAGACACCCGGCTGGAGCTGGGAGCTCGCCGAGTACGCGAGGCCCTCGTCCGAGCGGACGTGGGTCATGATGCGGCTCGTGAACCCGCCGCCGCCGAGGATGTCGTTCATCACGGCGGCCGCGAAGAAGTCGGGGTCGGTGCGGAGGAGACCCGGAAGCATGATCGAAACGCGGCCCTGGTTGACGTCCTTGTCGACGAGGACGGTCCCGGGGGTCATCGTGGAAGGCGGCTTCGGCACCGGCGGCGCGGCTTCGCCCCTGAACGGCCAGTTCGCGAGGAGCTTGTCGAGCTTCGCGGCCATCTCGGCCTTCTTGAAGTCGCCCGCGGCCGCGATGAGCATGTTCCTCGGATCGACCCACTTGCGGTGGAACGCCACGAGATCCTCGCGCGTCAGCCCCTCGACGGAGGCCTTTGTCTCGAAGCGGTTCAGGTAGTAGCTGTCGCCGTAGAGAAGGAACGAGCGCTCGCGCCGCTCGATGTCCGCGGAGCTGTCGTTGCGCTGCTTCATGTCGGCGAGGATCTGGTCCTTGCGGAGCTTGAGCTTGTCGTCCTGGAAGCGGGGCTCGGTGAGCACTTCACGCAGGATCGCGAGGCCCTCGTCGAGATCCTTCGCGAGAAGATTGAGCGACACCGTGCCGCGGTCCTCGCCGTAGGCGCTGTTGAGCTGGGCCGCGAGGAAAGCGAGGCGCTCCTCGAGGTCCTCGGCCTTGCGATTCTTCGTTCCCCCGCGTGCGAGGAGATATCCCGCCGTCTCCGCGAGGCCTTCCTTGCCCGCCGCATTCAGGTAGGTCCCGCCCCTGAGGATGATCTGGACGTTGACGAGCGGAAGCTCGTGGTTCTCCGCGAGGTACGCCACGACGCCCGACTTCAGAACCGCGCGATATTCCTTCGCGGCGGGCGGGTTGTACGAGAACGGCTTGAACGAGAGCTGATCGGGCTTCGAAGGGATGGTGTCGGCGCCGGCGGCGAGAGCCGCCCGGCCGTGAGGCGCGGCGAGAAGGGCGGCCAGAAAAGCGACAAGAACCGCCGGCGGGAGGATGTTCTTCTTCATGGCTACTTCTTCTCCGTCGTCTTCGGGGTCTTCTCCAGCTCGGTCAGTCGTTCCCGGGCCTTCTGCAGGATGAGATCGGTGGCCGGCTTCATCTGCGGCGGCATCTGCCCCGACTGGCTCTCCATCTGCGCGATCATCTGTTTGAGCTTGTCGGCGTCCGTCGAGGCGGCCAGCCGGGCGATCGTCTGCTTGACCATCGGGCGCATCTGCTCGGGCACGGCAGCGAGGGCGGGATCCTCGGGCGCGGCGGCGGCTCCCGGAGCGCCCACCCTCCGCGTGTAGGTCGCGACGCCGCGATTCTCTTTCGTGAGGTACGTCCGCGCCACGCGGCGCACGTCCTCGGCCGTCACGGCCTGGATCTTCTTCGGACCGCGATTGAACTCTTTCCAGTCGCCGCGCCCCTCGTTGCCCATGAGCTGGAAGAGGATCTGGAAGTTGGCCTGAAGCGAGCGGAAGGTCTGCGCGGCGAAGTTGTTCTTCACCTTCTGCAGCTCTTCGGCCGGAACGAGGTCCTTCTTGAGCTTCTCGAGCTCGACGTAGATCGCCTTCTCGGCGTCCTCGGGCGTCCTGCCTTCCTTGACCTCTGCCTCGACGCCGAACTCGCCGGCGTACTTGCGCGAGGAGGCGCCAGCCGTCACGTTCGTCGCCACGGCGGCGTCCCCGACGACCATCGCCTTGTAGAGCCGGCCCGTTCGCCCGTTGAGGAGCTGCGCGAGGACCTGGAGGGGGTACGCGTCCTTGTTCTGGAAGGGCACGGTGTGCCAGCCGACGGAGACCTGCGGGTTCGTGTCCGCCTCGCCGTTGAAGCGCATTTCCGCTTCCCATTTCGGGGGCAGGATCGTCATCTCGGGCGGCGGGTTCTTGCCGCGGGGAATCCGTCCGAAATACCGTTCGGCCGTCGCGGCGGCTTCCTTCGGGTCGAAATCCCCCACGAGGACGGCGGTGATGTTGTTCGGGGCGTAAAAGAGGGCGTAGTACGCGTCGGCATCGGCCTTCGTGATCGCCGGAATGTCCGAGGCGTACCCCAGGACGGGCCAGGTGTACGGGTGGCCGTGCCAGAACATCTCCTCGAATGCCTCGTCGAGCCGGCCCGTCGGGGTCGATTCCGTCCGGAGGCGGCGCTCCTCGAAGACGACGTCGCGCTCGGAGTAGAACTCGCGGAACACGGGACCCTTCAGCCGGTCGGACTCCATCCACATCCACAGCTCGAGCTTGTTCTTGGGCACCGTGATGAAGTACTGGGTGAGATCCGAGTTCGTCGACGCGTTCATCCCCGAGGCGCCCTGTTTCGTGTAAATGCGGTCGAACTCGTTCTTCACGAGGAGGTCGCGCTGCTCTTTCACAAGGGCGTCGAATTCCTTCTCGAGCTCCTTGTACCGGGGGGTCTTGCTCTCGGGCTTCGTGACATCGTCGATCTCGCCGCGCCGGAGCGCCGCGCGCATCTTCGACTCCTCGTCGCGCATGAGGCCGCGGAGCCGCTCCTGCTCGGCGATCAGCTTCTGGTCCCGCGCGTAGTCCTTCGAGCCGATCGCCTCCGTGCCCTTGAACATCATGTGCTCGAAGAGGTGGCTGATGCCCGTGATGCCCGGCCGTTCGTTCGCGCTCCCGACCTTGGCGACCCAGCCGGCGGAGACGACCGGCTCGTCGCGCCTGGGCACGAGAAGGAGCTTCATGCCGTTCGAGAGCACGTGCTCCTCGACCTTCAGTTCCTGGGACCGCGCGGCGGAGGGAGAGACAGCCGCGAAAACCACGAGACCTGCGAGAACCGCGAGGCCCCTGGTCCGCGTGAGGGAGATGCGTTTCATAAACACCTCTGTGGAGAATTCCAAAGAACGAGTTTACGTCGAAACGGGCGCGCGGGTTTTGATCGATTCCTCCCGGGCCGGGAGTGAGAGAATCGGGGACAGGTGATCCCCTTCCGCCCCGGAGAAGAGCTTTCCCTCCCCGCGCTCGCGCGGACGCAGGGATTCGACTCGGATGCGTTCACGGTCGTGGACGTCATCAAGGGAGGGATGGGCGTCTGCGCCCGCGTCCGGCAGACGCCGTCCGGCCCCAGCTTCGCGGTCAAGGCGCTCCCGCGCGGCAGCGGCAGCAAGGAGGACTTCGAACGCTTCCTGCAGGAGCTCCAGGTCTGGTTGACGCTTTCCGTCTGCGACGGGATCGTCGAGGCGCTTTGCGTATTCTCTCTCGAGAAGCTCCCCGTGATCTGTTCGCGGTGGATGGCCGGAGGAAGCCTGCGGTCGCAGATGACCTCGCGCGACCCCGAGCTCTTCTACAGAACACTCGTGCGCATCGCCGGCGCTCTCGAATGGGCGAACGTCGAGCACCAGATCGTCCATCGCGACCTCAAACCGGAGAACATCCTCCTCGACGAAGTCGGCCGCGCCGCGGTGAGCGACTGGGGCATCTCGTCGCCGCTTCGTGAGGGCGAAATGGAGTCGACGCCCGGCGGCGGACACCTCATCTTCGGCACGGCGGCGTACGCCTCGCCCGAGCAGCTCCTCGGCGGCGTTCCGCTCGACCAGAGGTCCGACATCTACAGCCTCGGCTGCCTCATGTACGAGTGGGAGACCGGCCGGAAGCCGTTCTCGGGCACGTGGCACGAGATCCGGGAGGCGAAGATCCGCGGCGAGCCGCCGAAAATCGCGAGCGGCATCTTTCGCAAGACGTCTTTCGGGGCCGAGGACGTGATCACGCGCTGCCTCCAGCGAGAGCGCCACGACCGCCTTCCCGACTGGAAGGGGTTCGTCAACATCCTCACGATGGCCGCTGCCCGGCGCGGCATCACGGTGGCGCCGTTCGTCCCGAAGATGCGCTATCAGGCGTCGACGCGCGGAGCGGGAGTCGTCCGCGCGCGCGTGACGGGAGGGGCGGTCGTCACGGGCCGCGGGGGCGAAGGGCGCGCGTCGGTGGACGTGCGCGGGGCCTCGCGCGACATCGAGGAGGCGCACCGGCTCTCGCGCGCGGGAGACTGGAAAGCCTCGGTCGACCTCCTGTCGCGCGTCGTCCTGCCTTCCGTAGTGCGCGAGCTTCCGGACGACCCCTTGCAAAAGAAGGCGGTTCTCACGTTCGCGCGGGGTCTCCTTAAGCTCGGCCGCGCGGCGGAAGCCGTGACCGCGCTCGACGCGCTTTCGGGAGCGGCGGAGAAGCCCGTCGAGCTCTTCACCGCGCTCGCGGAAGCTCATCTGAGCCTCGGTCACGCGCCCCTCGCCGTGCGGGCGGCCCGCGCGGGCCTCACGGTCCACGTCGGCTCGACGGCGCTCCTCGAACGCCTCCTCGACGCCCAGCGCGCCCAGGGGCTCACCTCGGATGCGGTGGCGACCGCGCGCCAGAGACTCGCGATCTCCCGCGACGCGGCCGCTCTCGTCGCGGTAGGCGAGCAGCTCGTCGAGCAGGCCTCCCGGGTCTCCGAGGCGCGGCTGCCCGAGCGGTTCGCGTCGCTCCACGAAGCGATCACCCTGCTGTCGGAGGCTCGTGAGAAGGCCGCCGCGGATCCCGCATGGCGGCTCCCGCTCGCTCGCGCGCTGGCGGCGCTCGACCGCTGGCCGGAGGCGCGGGTCGTTCTGGAGGGCGCAGTGGATGCCCGCGACGCGCGCCGCGCCCAGGAGTCCGCCGAGCTTCTCGCCCAGGTTCTCCTGAGGCTTCGCGAGTACGCGGCCTGTCTCGCGCAGTGCAACCGGTCGCTCGCCGTGTTCCCGGGGAGCATCTCGCTTGCCCGCAACCGCGCGCTCGCCTTCGCCGAGGGGTTCGTGCTGGGCGTCGAGACGGACGGGCGGCGCGTGGCCGATGACGCGGCGATGAGCTTCTTCGAGAGGGTCGTCGCCGACACCGCCGGGCGGGAGCCGGTGGACTTCGTGACCCTCGCGCGTTACCGCGAATGGACGGGCCGGGCGAGCGAAGGGGCCGCGCTGCTCGCGGAAGGACGAAAGGCGTTTCCGGAATCGTGGGAAATCGCGGTGGAGGAGGCGCAGCATCTCGAGCGGCGCGGAGGTTTCGACAAAGCGCTCTCCGCGGCGCAGGACGCCGCGCGGCTGGCGCCTTTTCGCCCGGAGGGCTGGCGCGCCCTCGCGGCGATCCGGGGCATCCTCGGGACGAAGGAAGAAGCGGCCGAGGCGCGCCGGAAGGCGGGGCACGCCGATCGCCGGCTGCGCAGCCTCCGAGACGGGACGACCGTCAAATGAAGCGGCGGATGTGCTCCTTCCAGAACGGCCAGTCGTGGCCGAAGACGCCCGGCCAGAACTCGGCCTGAACCCGTTGGCCCTTGCGCTCGAGGAGCGCCGCGAACTCGCGGTTCTGTCGAACGAGCGAGTCGTTCTCACCGGTCGCGACGACCCATTCCACCTGGCGAAGCCTCTCTTTCCACGCCTCGTCCATGTTTGCGATGGTGGCCATCGGCGTGTGGTAGTAGCAGGTGTCGTCCCAGTACCCGTCGAGGAACTGGTATACGTCGTACTTTCCGGAGAAGCAGATCGCCTTCGTGACGACGCCCGGGTATCGCGCCGCGGCGTTCGCCGCGTGGTAAGCACCGAAGGAGGCGCCGCAGACCGCGATGTTGCCCCCGGTCCGCTGGACGATCAGCGGGAACATCTCGTCCCGGAGGTACCGGTCGTACTGGTCGTGCCGGCGGGCGCGGTCGCGGGGATGAACC
>JAMQPJ010000300.1 GCA_023717585.1 Thermoanaerobaculia bacterium | reverse complement strand
GAGGCGGTCCTCCTCGACGGCGATGTGGAGCCAGCCCGCCGTCGCGCGCACGTCGGACGGGAAAAGCGCCTGGATCGCGGCGCGCCGCGAATCGTCGGAGAGCGCCCCGAAAGAGAGCACCGCGCTGCGGGAGCCGGAGACGACCCCCGGCAGCGCGAGCACGCGCTGCGCGGTCGCTTCGTCCTTCGAGACTCTTCGGGCGAACTCCACCGGCGTCTCGCCCTCGAGAGGCCGCGTCTCGACGGAGATGGCGCCGTCGACGCGCTGCACGGTGAAATCGCGGGATACCTCGACGCGGCGGACGGGGCCGGGCGGGGACGAGGCGGCCGGGAACAGAAGGGCGGCGCAGGCCGCCGCGGCGAGCGCGCGGCGGCCGCTCAACTCACGGCGCCCGGAGCGCGCCGCGCGAGAACGCCGGACGCGTCCTCGAGGACGCGCGCGAGCGCGAAAAGCAGCGGTTCGGAGTCGCCCGGCCCGATGAACTGCATTCCGATCGGGAGGCCGTCGCGCGAAAAGCCCGACGGCACGGAGACCGCGGGAAGTCCCGCCAGGCTCGGCGGGACCGTGAACACGTCCGCGAGGTACATCGCGAGCGGGTCGTCCGTCTTCGCCCCCAGGGCGAAGGCCGGCTCGGGCGAGGTCGGGCACAGGATGGCGTCCACCTCGCGGAACGCCGCGGCGAAGTCCCGTGCGAGGAGCGCGCGAACTTTCTGGGCGCGGCCGTAATACGCGTCGTGATACCCGGACGACAGCGCGAACGTCCCGAGCAGGATGCGCCGTTTGACCTCGGGACCGAAGCCCGCGGAACGCGTCTCCCGGTAGAGCGCGGCGAGCGACGCTTCGCCCTTCCGCGCGCCGTACCTCACACCGTCGAAACGCGCGAGATTCGACGAGGCCTCGGCCGTGGCCGTCAGGTAATAGACCGGCACGGCGAAAGGAACGCGGGGGACCGACACCGTCGTGACGACGGCCCCCGCGGCCCGCAGCGTCTCCGCCGCCTTTTCGAAGGACGCCCTCACGTCCGCATGAAGCCCGCCGCCGCCGCCGCCCTCTGGGAACGACGCCTCCCTGAGAAGGCCGATCCGCTTTCCTTCGAGACCGGTTCCGGGGCCCGCCAGGACGTCCGGCACAGGCGTCGTGAGGGCCGTCGCGTCCTTCGGGTCGGCCCCCGCCATGACCGAGAACGCGCGCGCCCCCTCGTCCACGGACCGCGTGAGGGCGCCCGCCTGGTCGAAGGACGACGCGAACGCGATGAGGCCGTAACGCGAGACGCGCCCGTAGGTCGGCTTCCACCCCACGAGGCCGCAGAAGGCGGCCGGCTGGCGCACGGACCCGCCCGTGTCGGTCCCGATCGAGAGCGGCACGGCGCGCGCGGCGACGGCCGCGGCCGAGCCTCCCGAGGAACCGCCCGGCACGCGCGCCGGATTCCAGGGGTTTCGCACCGGGCCATACGCCGAGTTCTCGTTCGAGGAGCCCATGCCGAACGCGTCGCAATTCGTCTTGCCGACGACGACGGCGCCCGCACCCACCATCCGCGCGACGCAGGTCGCATGATCGGGCGAAACGAATCCGGCGAGGATCCTCGAGCCCGCCGTCGAGGGGCGGCCCGCGACGTTGATGTTGTCCTTGACGGCGAGGGGGACGCCGGCGAGAGGAAGCCGTTCGCCTGCGCCGACGCGCCGGTCGACGGTGTCGGCCTCGCGGAGTGTCGCCGCCGGGTCCGTCGAAAGGAAGGCCCCGAAGGCCTTCTGCGCCTTTTCCACGCGAGAGAGAGACTCCTCGGCTACCGCGCGCGCCGTCACGCGCCCGGAGCTGACGGCTGAGGCGAGAGCGATGAAAGATCCCTC
>JAMQPJ010000269.1 GCA_023717585.1 Thermoanaerobaculia bacterium | reverse complement strand
GCCCAAGTCGGTCGCGATCCTCTACGAGAACACCGACTTCGGAACGTCCACGTCGAAGTCCATGAAGGATTACGCCGAGTCCAAGGGCATGCAGGTCGTCCTCGCCGAGGGCTACCAGTCGGGCGCGGTGGACTTCAAGCCGATCCTCCAGAAGGTCAAGTCGCTCCGGCCCGACATCGTCTACATGGTGTCGTACCTCATGGACGCCTCGCTCCTCATGCGGCAGTCCAAGGAGCTGGATCTCAACGCGCAGGCGTTCATCGGCGGCGCCGCGGGCCACACGCTCCCCGAGTTCCTCGAGAACGCCGGCGACGCGACCGAGCTCTGCATGGCCGCCACGCTCTGGACGCCGCAGGTGAAGTATCCCGGTGCGGGGGCGTTCGACGCGAACTTCAAGAAGCAGTTCAAGAAGGCGCCGAGCTACCATGCCGCCGAGGCTTATGCGACGACCTTCGTCCTCGCCGACGTCGTGTCCCGGGCGAAGTCCATGTCGCCGGACGACCTGCGCGACGCGCTCGCCGCGACGGACATGATGACCGCGTTCGGCCCCGTCAAGTTCCAGGCCTGGGACAAGTTCACGAACCAGAACCGGATGGAGACGCTCGTCGGCCAGTGGCAGAAGAAGAAATTCGAGACCGTGTGGCCGAAAGCCCTCGCCTCGGCCCCCTACGTCTATCCGGCGCCGCGTTGGCGCGACCGCAAGTAACCAGATCGGGCCGGCGGGAGTGATGCCGTGACACCACAGGTCGCCGGCCAGCTCGAGCTGCTCGGGCAAGTTCTCATCTCCGGGGTCCTCCTGGGCGGGCTCTACGCGCTGATCGGGCTCGGAATGTCCCTGATCATGGGCGTCATGAAGATCATCAACCTCGCGCACGGCGAGCTGATGATGGTCGGCATGTACGTCACGTTCTGGGCGTTCACGCTCGGAAAGATCGACCCGTACGTCTCTCTCCTCATCGTCATCCCCATCCTCTTCGTCCTCGGGGCGATGCTCCAGAAGTGGCTCATCGCTCCGGTCATGGAGGCCGAGTCGATCCTGCCGGAGAACCAGGTGCTCCTCACGGTCGGGATCGGGCTCGTCCTCTCGAACCTCGCCCTCCTCGCGTTCACCGCCGACTACCGCTCCGTGCCCGTCTCGTACGCGTCGAAAACGATCTACTGGGACCTGAAGGCGGGCGGCCAGACGATCTCGCTCTCCTTCAGCTTCCCGATGCTCGTCGCGTTCGGGATCGCGATCGTCCTCGGCGCGGCGCTGTTCCTCTTCCTCGGCTACACGGACCTCGGCCGGATGATCCGCGCGACGTCCCAGGACACCCGCGCCGCGGCCCTGATGGGCATCAACACGAAGCGGATCACGTACATCACGTTCGGGCTCGGCTCCGCTCTCGTGGGCGCCGCCGGCGCCCTCCTCGCGCCGGTCTACTACCTGTTTCCCCAGATCGGCGGGCCCTTCACGCTGAAGGCCTTCATCATCACCGTCCTCGGCGGGATGGGGAACATCCCCGGAGCCGTCCTCGGCGGCGTCGTCCTCGGGCTCGCGGAGTCCCTCGGATCGGTCTACATCTCCCTCGGCTACAAGGACGCGTTCGGGTTCATCATCTTCGTCCTCGTCCTGATCTTCCTGCCCAAGGGACTTCTCGGAAAGGGACGGGCGTGACGATGAGCCGTTCGACGCTCCAGTCGTTGGGCGGGCTCGTCCTCCTCGCGGTTCTCCCCGCCGTCGTGAGCAACCCCTACGTCCTCCACATGCTGATCCTCTGCCTTCTCTGGACCGTGCTCGGCCAGAGCTGGAACCTCCTCGGCGGGTACACGGGGCAGGTCTCCTTCGGGCACGCCGCCTTCTTCGGGATCGGCGCGTACACGACCGGCATCCTCGTGAAGTCCGGGCTTCCCCCGGCTGCGGCCTGGTGGGGCCTCCTGCTCGGCGGCCTCGCGGCCGCGGTCGCCTCCGCCGTGATCGGCTGGATCTGCTTCCGCCTGCGCGGGCCCTACTTCGCGCTCGCCGTCCTCGCGCTCGCCGAGGTGCTCCGGCTCGTCGCGCTGAACTGGAAGTCGCTGACGCACGGGGCCGAGGGCATCCTCTTCATTCCGGCCTTCACCTCGAAGGCCTGGTACTACTGGATCGTCCTCGCGCTCGCGGCCCTGAGCATGGCGGCGATCCGGTTCGTCATGCAGGGAAAGCTCGGGTTCTACTTCCTCGCGATTCGCGAGGACCAGGACTGCGCCGAGTCTCTCGGGATCAACGCGACGAAGTACAAGCTCATCTCGCTCCTCATCAGCGCCTTTTTCACGGGCGTCGCGGGGAGCTTCTACATGAACTACATGGGCTTCATCGACCCGGGCATCGTCTTCTCGGTCCACGACATCTCGGTCATGGTGATCCTCGTCACGATGCTCGGAGGCGTCGCGACGACGTGGGGGCCGGCCGTCGGCGCCACGATCTACATCCTCGTGTCCGAGGCCTTCCGCACGTACCTGAAGTCCGGACACCTCGTCTTCTTCGGCGTCCTGATCATCGTCATCATCATCTTCTTCCCGCAGGGCATCGTCGGCACGCTCAAGGAGACCCTTCTCAGGCGGAAACGGCGCCTCGCGGCCCCGTCCGCCGGCGGCCCCGCCAAGGAAGCCGCGTGAGCCTCCTCGAGCTGAAGGACGTCACGAAGCGTTTCGGCGGCCTCCAGGCCGTCGGCCATATGACCTTCGCGGTCGAGAAGGGCGAGATCTTCGGTCTCATCGGCCCGAATGGCGCCGGCAAGACGACCGTCTTCAACGTCGTCAACGGCTACTACCCGCCCACGGAAGGACAGATCCTCTTCAAGGGCGAGCGCATCGACGCCCTCAAACCCTACGACATCAGCCGGCGCGGCCTCGCACGGACGTTCCAGGTCGTGAAGCCCCTCGCCCGCCTCACGGTCCTCGAGAACGTGATGGTCTCGGCGTTCTCCCGCACGGACCACCGCGACGAGGCCCGCGCGATGGCGTTGGAGGCCACGGCCTTCTCCGAAATGGAGGCCTGGCGCGACCGCACGGCGGGCAGCCTGCCGCTCGGAATGCGCAAGCGCCTCGAGCTGGCCCGCGCCCTCGCGATGAAGCCGGAGATTCTGCTCCTCGACGAGAACTTCGCGGGGCTCAACCCCGCCGAGGTCGAGAAGACGATCGCGATCGTCCGCAAGATCCACGAGAGCGGCGTCACGATCCTCATCATCGAGCACAACATGCGCGTCATCATGTCGATCTCGCAGCGCATCGTCTGCATGTGCTACGGCGAGAAGATCGCCGAGGGCACGCCGCAGGAAGTCGCGAACGACCCGAGTGTGATCGAGGCGTATCTGGGAGCCGCGCATGCTTGAGGTCAGGAACGTCGACGTGTTCTACGGGGACGTGCAAGTCCTGTGGGACGTCTCTTTCAACGTCCAGAAGGGCGAGATCGTGGCGCTCATCGGGGCGAACGGCTCGGGAAAGACGACGAGCCTGAACACGGTCTCCTCGATCCTGAAGCCCCGCAAGGGCGCCGTGACCTACGAGGGTCAGCCGCTCCATACCCGCGCCCCCCACGACCTCGTCGGGCTCGGAATCGCCCACGTGCCCGAGGCCCGGCGCCTCTTTGCCGAGATGACCGTCAAGGAGAACCTCCTCCTCGGCGCGCTCTCGCCCGAGGCGAAGAAGACCCGCCCCGAGATGCTCGAGAAGGTCTACGGGATCTTCCCCCGCCTCAAGGAGCGCGAGAAGCAGGCGGCCGGGACCTTGTCGGGCGGTGAGCAGCAAATGTGCGCGATCGCCCGCGGCCTCATGTCCAGGCCGCGCCTTCTCATGCTCGACGAGCCCTCGCTCGGTCTGTCCCCGATCCTCGTCACGGACATCTTCCGCGTCATCACGGAAGTCCACGACGCCGGCGTCACGGTCCTCCTCATCGAGCAGAACGTCTTCAAGACGCTCGCGGTCGCGGACCGCGCCTACGTGCTCGAGAACGGGCGCATCGTGCTGGAAGGCAAGGGGAAAGACCTCCTGAACGACGAGCACGTCAAGAAGGCCTACCTCGGCGTCTGACGTTCCCGTGGTGACCGGACTTTCGCGCCGCGGCGACCGGAGGGCGCTTTTCGCGCTCTTCTTCGCGACGGTCGCGGTCTTCGCGGACCTCTATGTGACCCAGCCGATCCTGCCGCTGCTCTCACGAGAGTTCGGCGTTCCCGCGCCGACGGCGGCGCTCACGCTCTCGGTCGTCGTCCTCATGATCGCTCTCGTCTCGAGCGCCTGGGGCCCGCTGGCGGACGCCTTCGGCCGCAAGCCTGTGATGGTCTGGAGCTGCGCGCTGCTGGCCGTCCCGACGTTCCTCTGCGCGAGCGCGCCGACGCTTCCGCTCCTCGTCCTCCTCCGCGGGGCGCAGGGACTCCTTCTGCCGGGCGTCACGGCCGTCGCCGTTGCCTACCTCGGGGATCAGTTCGCCGGGCCGAGGCTGGGGCCCGCAGTGGGCGTGTGGGTCGCAGCATCGGTCCTGGGCGGGCTCACCGGCCGCGTGGGAAGCGGATGGATCGCGAGCCATTTCAGCTGGCGGACGCCGTTCGCGGTCCTCGGGGTCGTCACGCTGGCCGCGGCGCTCGGGATGGCGCTGTTCCTCCCCCCTTCCGTGCGCAAGGGGCGGGTCTCGGTCGGGATCGCATACCGTGAAATGCTGGGCCATCTGCGTGACCGGCGGCTCGTGGGCGGATTCCTGATCGGCGGTTCGGTTTTCTTCGGGTTCATCGGGATCTTCACGTACCTTCCGTACTACCTCACCGCCGAACCGTTCGGCCTCTCGACGGGCTCGATCTCCGCGATCTACCTCGTTTACGGTGCCGGCGTGCTGACGTCCATCGTCGTCGGGAACCTGTCGGGGCGCTTCAGCCGGCGCGCGCTCATGGCGACGGGGTTCCTGATCGCGGCCGGAGCCGCGGTCCTCAGCCTCGTTCCCGTCCTACCGGTGGTGATCTTCTCCCTCGTCGTTCTTTGCGTGGGGATGTTCTTCGTCCAGGGTACGGCGCCGGCCTTCGTGAACGCCACGGCCTGCGAAGCAAAGGGCGGCGCGGGCGCCCTCTACACGAGTTTTTACTATGTCGGAGCGACTCTGGGCTCGGTTCTGCCCGGGTATGCCTGGCAGGCGTTCGGGTGGCCGGGGGTCGTGGGGGCCTGTCTCCTCGCGTTCGGACTGGGCCTTCTGGCGGATTCCGTTCTATGCGCGTGAGCGATTCATATGATACAGGCGCATCAGCGATTGAACCGCCGCTGTCGTTCGATTATCCTTTGCATTATCTCAAACGTCCGGCCGAAGAGGAGAGACGCTCTCATGCCGAATTCCGCGCACCGCGCCCTGCGGACGACAGCCCGTGGTCTCA
>JAMQPJ010000250.1 GCA_023717585.1 Thermoanaerobaculia bacterium | reverse complement strand
TTCCACATCCACTGGCGGCCGGTGACCCAGTACTGGGCGGCGCCCGCCGGCGGGCGGTTCTGGTCGAAAAAGACCTTCGTGCCCCAGCCGAAGAGAATCAGGAGGAGGCCGAGCGGGATCACGGACCAGACGAGCTCGAGGACGTGAGACTTCGGGTTCGTCTCGTAAACGTCGACCCCGACCTCGCCGTCGCTCTTGCGGCGGTACTTCACCATGAAGACGAGGACGAGGATCGCGATGAGCGCGGAGAAGAAGACGAGCCCCGAGAGCGCGAAGAGCATGAGGTGGTCGACGGAGCGGGCGACGTCCGACGCCTGGTCGGGCAGCACGGGGGAGCTCGGGATCATCGGGGCGGCCTCTTCGCGCTCGCGCGTTCGCGCCGCAGCATGACAGCCACGAAGCCTGCGAGGAGAACGAGCGTGAGCGCCGCGCCGCCGCGCACGAGGTTGCGCACGGTGGCCGTGTAGCGGCCCGCCTTCGGGTCGTAGTGGAAGCAGAGAAGCAGCAGCTGGTCGACCACGTTACCGATCTTCTCCTCCGACGCCTCGATGAGCGCGAGGCGGAGGTCCTTGGCCGGGTATTCGATCCCGAAGAAGTACCGGGCGATGCGGCCCTGCGGCGTCAGCACCGTCACGCCGGTCGCGTGGGCGAACTGCTTCTGTTCGGCGTCCCACACGTAGCGGAACCCGACGGCCGAAGTCAGCGCCGCGACCGAGGCGGCGTCGCCCGTCAGGAAGTGCCACCCGCCCGGGCCGCTCTCCCGGCCGTACTGGGCCATCACGGTGCGCTTCTTCTCGGACGCCACCTCGGGCGTCTCCTTCGGGTCGAAGCTGATCGAGAGGATCTCGTAGTCCGTTCCGGGCTCGAAGCGAAGGGCCCGCACGCTGCGCACGAGACCGTCGGTCGTCATGCCGCAGAGCATCGGGCAGTTGAAATACACGAGCGACAGGACGACCGGCCGCTTCCCGAAGTACTGCGACAGGCGGACCGACTTGCCGGCCTCGTCCCTGAAGACGAGGTCGAGCGGGATCGATTCGCCGAGCTTCTGGTCGAGGCCGACGTCCTTCACGGGCGGGGGCGGCAGCGGAGCCTCCGGCAGGTGCGGATCGGTTTTCCCGGTCGCGGAGATGGGGAGGGCGGAACCCAGAAGCAGCGCCAGGACGGCGGCCACCGGGAGGGAGACGCGGTTCATTGTCTGGCCTCGACGGCGGGGGCTACGTCTCGAATCGGGGGCGGCATCGGGGGCGGCGCGGGAAGACCGCGGGAGAGGACGATCTCCATCGCGCGCAGCGCAGGCACGCGGGCGACGCCTATCTCCTTGTCGACCCAGGCCCACGTCGCGAGCTCCCTTTCTTCGGCGGCCCTGAAGGCGGCCATGTCGGCGGACGGGTTCGCCTGCAGGTTCGGCCCGGGCGGCACATGGGCCTCGCGCGCCTCGGCGAGCGCGGCCGGAGCGGGGTCCTGCTTCAGGAGCGAGCCCTTGAAGAACGTCGCGATGGCCCACATGAGGCCGAACACGACGAGGGTCACGATCGAAAGGGCGGCGACGAAGCTCCGGATTCCGCGGAAGCTGATCTCGCCGTCCACCGGAACGGGTGTGCCCTCCGAAGCGCGGTGCTCGTTACGGTCAGTCATGGGCGTGCACCTCGAGCGCAACCGCGAGGGCGGGGTCGTTCATGGGAAGCAGCGAACGCCCGGCGAGCTGCCGGGTGAACTCCCAGAGCCAGATGCCGAGGAGGCCGGCGGGCGCCGTCAGGTCGAGCCAGTGGAAACTCAGCTTTCCGGGGTGGAAGGCGGGCGCGACCAGCCAGAACAGGTCCACCCACCGCATGAAAAGGAGGAGCCCCGCGATCCAGGCCAGCTTTCCGAGGTCGCGCTTGAAGTTGCGCGAGAGGAGGAAGGCAAAGGGCACGGCGAAGTGCCCGAGGGCGAGCGCGAGCGACACGGCTCCCCATCCGCCCGTGAGCCGGTCGCGAAAGAAGCCGATTTCTTCCGGCAGGTTGCCCGACCAGATGATGAGGAACTGGGAGAGGGCGAAGTAGGCCCAGAGCATCGTGAACGCGAGAAGGAGCTTGCCGTGGTCGTGCACGTGGCGAGGCTGAAGGACCTCCCGCATCGGCCCCTTCCGCGCGAGAAAAAGGCAGACGACGAGGGTGAAGGCGAGGCCGGAAAGCGCCTGCCCGCCGACCACGTACACGGGGAAGATCGCCGAGAACCAATGCAGGTCGAGCGACATGAGGAGATCGACCGAGACGACGGTGACGAGGAGGCAGTACAGCGCGAGCCCCGGCGCCGCGACGAGCTGCATCTTCCGCTCGAGGCCGGGATCGGGCGCCTCGTCCTGCCTCCTCGACATCCGGCTCAGCGCCTGCGCGAGGACCGTCCAGAGGATCAGGCAGACGGCGAGCCGGATCGCGACGCCGGTGGGGTTCATGTAGACCGCGCGGTGGCGCAGGATCTCGTCCGCGGCGACGCGGCCGGGATCGGCCCAGGGGTAAAGGTGCCTGAGCCCGAAAAAGAGCGGCACCGCGAAGAGCGCGACGAGAGGGATCGTGCGCGACGACGCCTCGAGGATGCGCCGGATGACGAGGCCCCAGGCGCCGCCCGACATGTGGTGGAGCATCGAGATCGCGAGGCTTCCGAGGGCGACGCCGAGGACGAGCGCGAACGCGACGAGGTAGGAGCGGTAGAACTGCGCCGGGTTCGCGATCAGCCCGGCGGCCGAGGCGACCGCCGCGAGCGCGCCAACGACGAGGCCGCGCCGCCCGAGGGCGGCGAGATCGGCGGCGGGCGGGGCGACGGCGCGGGATTCGGTCATTTGCCCGCCTCGTCCAGAGCCTCTCTGTCTTCCTTTCCAAGAAAATCTCCGGGCATGTGCTGCGAGGCCTGCAGCGTGCGGATCCAGGCGACGATCGCCCAGCGGTCCTCGGGCGGCACCTGCGCGGCGTAGCTCGACATCTGCCCGAAGCCGTTCGTCATGACGTCGAAGAAGTAGCCCGCGCGCTCGGCCCGGAGGCGGTCGATGTGGAAGGACATCGGCCGTTTGAAGCCCCGCTGCACGATCATGCCCTGTCCCTCGGCGGTACGGCCGTGGCACGGCGAGCAGTAGATGTCGAAGCGCTCCCGGCCGCGGAAGAGCAGCGCCGCCGAGAGGGGCACCGGGATCTTCTCGACGAACTTTCCGTCCGCCCCCAGGCCGCGGAAAAGAGCGGCGTCGTCGCGGAGGAAGCCGCGGGCGACGGTGCCTTCGGGCAGGGCGCGGGCGGAGGAGCCGTCCGCGAAGAACGTGCTCTCGCGGAAGGGCTTGATCTTGGCCTGGTGGTGCATGTCGTTCCGGCAGCCGCCGAGTACGAGAGCGCACGCGACGAGAAGGACCCGGCGCATCAGTCCTCCACGTCCGAGACGTGGCTGCCGCCGAGCGTCTCCATGAAGCGGAAGGTGTCGCCTGCGCGAAAGCGCGGGTCTCGCGCCAGGATCATGAGGAAGAAGCGGTCGCGCGACGCGAGCTGGAACCGCGGCACCGAGAAGACGGGGTGATACGGCATCGGCAGCCCGTTCAAAACGAGCATTCCGAGGACCGCCGCGAGGCCGGCGAAGAGGATCGTGCACTCGAACGTGATCGGGATGAACGAGACCCAGCTGTTGTACGGGCGCCCGCCGATGTTGAGGGGGTAGGCGATCACCGAGGTCCAGTACTGCAGGCCGAACCCGAGAAACGCGCCGAAGATCCCGCCCAGGAGAACGAGAACAGGCACGCGCGACGGGCCGTGCCCGATCGCATCGTTCAGCTCCTCGATCGGGTAGGGCGTGTAGGCCTCCATGACCTGATAGCCCTCGCCGCGGGCGCTGTGGACCGCGTGGAGCAGCTCTTCCGCGTTCGCGAACTCGGCGATCACGCCGTAGAGGTGCGCCGGCAGCTCGCCGCCCGCGACGCGCGGCCCCGGCGTGCCGAACTCGGGCTTCACGTGCCGCGAGAAGAGGCGTCCGATAAAGCTCTTCATGCGTGCCCCGCCGCGTCCTTCGTTTCCGCGGAAGCCGGATCGCCGCCCTTCGCGATCGTGCGCATCTCGAAGATGGAGATCACGGGGAGGAACCGGATGAAGAGGAACATGAGCGAGAAGAAGAGGCCGAGCGATCCCACGAAGAAGGACCAGTCCCACTTCGTCGGCGCGTACATGTCCCACGAGGACGGCAGGAAGTCGCGGTGGAGGCTCGTCACGATGATCACGAACCGCTCGAACCACATGCCGACGTTCACGACGATCGAGATGATGAAGAGCAGAACGGCCGAGTTGCGGACCCTCTTCAACCACAGAAACTGCGGCGTGATCACGTTGCACAGGATGAGCAGGAACCAGATCCAGCCGTACGGCCCGAGAATCCGGTTCTTCACCATGAAGCTCTCGAACGTGTTGCCGCTGTACCACGCCATGAACAGCTCGATGCCGTAGCCGTACGCCACGATGAGGCCCGTCGCGAGCATGATCTTGGCCATGTTCTGCAGGTGCCGCATCGTGATGAAGTCCTCGAGCCCGAACACCTTGCGGAGCGGGATCGAGAGCGTCATGACCATGGCGAAACCGGAGTAGATGGCGCCCGCGACGAAGTAAGGCGGGAAGATCGTCGCGTGCCAGCCGGGGATGATGCCGACCGCGAAGTCGAAGCTCACGACGGTGTGGACGGAGACGACGAGCGGCGTCGCGAGGCCCGCGAGGAGGAGGCTCGCCGTCTCGTAGTTGTGCCAGTGCCGCGCCGAGCCGCGCCAGCCCATCGCGAGCATTCCGTAGGTGATCTTCCCGAACCAGTGCCTGCTGCGGTCGCGCAGCGTGGCGAGGTCGGGGATGAGACCCACGAACCAGAAGAGGGCCGAGATAGTGGCGTACGTCGTGACGGCGAAGACGTCCCACATGAGGGGGCTCCGGAACTGCGGCCAGAGGCCCATCGTGTTCGGGTACGGGAACAGCCAGTACGCCGCGAGCCACTGGCGGCCCGTGTGGAACAGGACGAACTGCGCGGCCGCGGCGACCGCGAAGAGCGTCATCGCCTCGGCGAACCGGTTGATGGACGTCCGCCACGTCTGGCGGAGGAGGAGCAGGATCGCGGAGATCAGAGTGCCGGCGTGGCCGATGCCGATCCACCAGACGAAGTTGACGATGTCGACGCCCCAGGCGACGGGAATGTTGATTCCCCAGATCCCGACCGTCAGAACGAGCAGCTTCGCCATCGTGACGAAGAGCAGCTGCAGCGCCAGGAACGAGATCGCGAAGCCGAGGTACCACCACTTCGGCGTCTTCCGGAGAACGACCGCGCTGATCTTGTCGGTGACGGACGCCGGCGTGTAGCCGGGGGCGATGACGGGCGGGCGGTCGGCTTCGGCGGACATCAGAAATCTTTATTCGGGTTGGTGAGCTTCGCCAGGTAGGTCGTGCGCGGGCGGGTGTTGAGTGATTCCAGCAATCCGTAGTTCAGCTGCTCGGCCTTCAGCTTCGCGACCTTCGAGGCCGGGTCGTTGATGTCGCCGAAGACGAGCGCTTCCGTCGGGCAGACCTGCTGGCAGGCCGTCAGAACCTCGCCGTCCCGTACCCGCCGGTTTTCCTTCTCGGCGTCCATGCGCGCGCGGTTCACACGCTGGATGCAGTAGTTGCATTTTTCCATGACGCCCTTCTGGCGGACCGTCACGTTCGGGTTCGCGAGGAGCGTGAGGACGGGGAGGTGCTTGTCCTTGTTGTAGTCGTAGAAATTGAAACGCCGCACCTTGTAGGGGCAGTTGTTCGAGCAGTACTTCGTCCCGATGCAGCGGTTGTAGGTCATCTCGTTGATGCCTTCCTCGCTGTGGGTCGTGGCGGCGACGGGGCAGACGACCTCGCAGGGCGCCTGCTCGCAATGCATGCACATGACGGGCTGGTTGTGCACAGCCGGGTTCCCGGGGGAGCCCTCGTAATAGCGATCGACGCGGATCCAGTGCATCTCGCGGCCGCGCCGCACCTGGTCCTTGCCGATCGTCGGGATGTTGTTCTCCGACTGGCAGGCCACGACGCACGCGTTGCAGCCCGTGCAGGACGACAGGTTCACCGCGAGACCCCAGGCGTGCTGGTCGTATTTGAACCCCGGGTACATGCTGATCGTCGGGACTTCCTCGACCTTGCGGGCGAATTCCGGGTCCTTGCGGTATTCCTCGAACGTGCCCGTCCGGACGAGGTGGCGACCCTCCATGTTGAAGTGGTGCTGCGTCGTCGCGAGCGCGTACGTGCCGCCCGTCTTCTGAACCGCGGCGGACGCGGCCCAGAGGCCGCTGGCCGTGCGGATGCCGTAGACGTTCACGCCGGTGCCGTTGCCGACGCGGCCCGCGCGCGTGCGGCCGTGGCCGAGATGCAGCGTCAAGACGTCGTCGGGCTGTCCGGGCAGGATCCAGACGGGCGCGTCGAGAGTCGCCCCGCCGGCGGTGATCCGGACGAGATCCTCGTTCTTCACGCCGAGGTTCTTCGCCGTCGCGGCGCTCACGTGCGCGGCGTTGTCCCAGGTCAGCTTCGTCAGCGGCTTCGGAACTTCCTGCAGCCAGCCGTTGTTCGCGAAGCGGCCGTCGAAGAGGCCCGGGTCGGGCCGGAAGACGACTTCGATGGCGTCCATCGCCGTCGCGGCGGGGGCCGGAGCGGGGGCCGGAACGCCCGCCTTCGGCCTGACGGCTTTCGCCGGCAGCGCGCTTCCCGCGACGAAGCCGTCGTGCAGAGACTTCCGGAAGAAGGCGTCGAAGCCCTCGGAATGCTGCTTCTGCCAGTGCGCCCTGACGAGGTCGAGGCCCTTCGCAGCGGGCTGTCCGAGGGCGGCGGCGAGCACCTCGAGCGCGGACTTTCCTCCGTACAGCGGCTCGATGAGGGGCTGGAGGATCGTGACGGTGCCGTCGAAGGCGCGCGCGTCGCCCCAGGTCTCGAGCTCGTGCGCTTCGTTCACGTGCCACGGGCAGTACTGGCTCGTCTCGTCGTCGTAGAGGCCGAGCCGCGCCCGGAACGCGACCTTCTGAAGAGCCTCGACGAAGCCGAGGTCCGCCGGCGCGTCGAACGCCGGATTGCCGCCCAGGATGAGGAGCGAGTCGACCCTGCCCGCCTTCATGTCGGCGACGAGGGAAGTGAGCGACGCGAGCTGGTCGACGGGCTCGGCTTCGACGGAGTCGGTGACGAGAACCGTGGAGCCGAAGTTGGACAGCGCGTCGTTGAGAACGTGCGCGATCGCGTGGACCTCGGCAGGCGCGTGCTCGCCGGGAATCACGAGGCCGCGGCCGGCGTGCGCTCTGAGGTCGGCCGCGCAGGCGGCGACCCAGGGGAAGCGCGCATCGACGGGCCTTCCGGGGCCGCCCGCGATCGCGGCGGACAGGGCCGCGGCCGCGGCGTGGAGCTGCGACGGCTTCAGGGAGATGCGGTGGTCGGCGAGCGCCCCGGAGCTGGTCGGCGTCGTCTCGATCGCGTAGTAGCGGGGAGGCGCCCCGCCTCCCG
>JAMQPJ010000229.1 GCA_023717585.1 Thermoanaerobaculia bacterium | reverse complement strand
GGCTCGGAGAGCTGTGGAAGGAGTGGACGGCCCTGGGCGTCCACCTCGTCGAGGAGGGCTGGAAGGCGCCGTCGGGCTTCGAGGTGTTCACCGACTCGGGGACGTACGCGCCGACGTTCCTCATCGGGAGCTGGGCGGACGCCGCGGGAGACACGCACGTTTTCCTCTGCGACGGCTACGCCGCCACGGCCGAAGCGATGCAGGCGGCCAGCCTCGAGGAGGTGCTGGACGTCGACGCCTCGATGACGCTCTTCTCCCCCAGCTTCGACTTCCCCTGCAGCAGCGAGGGAAGGCTCATGGCGCTCGACCCCGACAGGCCGGATTTCGCGCAGAGAGTCTGCGAGGCGCTGGGCGGGCGGGATGTCGACGCGGGCCAGGTCGCCTCGTACGCGGCGGCGATCCGCGAGGCGAAAGCCTGCAACGTCCCGACGGGCCGGACCGTCCTCAGGCCCGACGACTTTGTCCCCGAGAAGAACTGGCGGGTGCTGGCGTCGACCGGCTACATCTGCGACGACCCGTACACCGGAACGGAGGGCGTCACGCGCGTGGGCGATGGGCTCTACCGGGTGACGACGAGGCTCGCCGCGCACCAGGCCTCGAGCCGCGTCGCTTTCACCTTCCGGCTGATGGAGCCGCTCGACAGGGCGCGCCACGTCTTCAGCCCTCTCCTCGTCCGCTTCATGTCGGGCGTCGACCACACGACGCGCCCGGTGAAGATCTCCGACTCGGGCCGGATCCGCAACGAGCTGCAGACGATGTTCTCCCAGGCCCTCGAGCACGACGGAGAGACGATCCGGCTCCACTTCGATCGTCTCGACGAGAACGTCGTCCCGCGCGAGAAGCAGGAGACGATCCGGAAGGTGCTGGAGTGGTACCGGGCGAATCACCCGGTCTGGTTCGACTGGATCGAGTTGGCCGGCGTGTCGACGCCGAGGATCTGAAGAGGTTCGGCCATCGCGCGGATTCCGGAGGCTCGGGACTAGCTCGAGCCCAGCTTCGAAGCGAGCGCCGTCTGGGACGGATGAACGCCGCCCACGCGAAGGAGTTCGACGCGGTCACGAAGGAGGAGACGCTGGAGCTGCTCGAGAAGAACAGCAAGCACCTCCTGGCGCCCCCGAACCGGTCTTTGGCGCTGAGGAGCCAGAGTCTCAATTGCAAATCCGCGGGGCGCGCGGCATATTCTTCCAGTAACTCGAAGGAACGACCAGAGAGGACCACGAAGTCGATCAGCCGCCGACTCGCCCGTGTCGGGCCGAGGGTTCGACGAGGAGGACGCCATGAATGAACGACGTGAGTTTCTGAAGCTCGGTCTGGCCGCCGCCGCCGGCGCCATCGTTGCGCCGCTCGAGGCCCTGGCGGCAGCGAAGGCGGTGGCTCCGAGCCCGGCCGAGGATCAGAAGTTCGTTCGCAAGATCGTCGACGACGGCTGGAACGGGAAGAGGTTGAAATCCCCCCAGTGGCTCGCCGAAGCGGTGGCGGATCAGGGCACGTGCACGCGGACGTTCCAACGGTTCAACAGGGCCTTCCCGGATCTGCACGTGGACGTCGTGTCCGTCGAGCGCCGGGGCGACGTGCTTCATCTGCGGTGGTCGGCGCAGGGAACGCAGACGGGTCCGTTCGACGAGATGGCTCCGAAGGGGAAGCGCATGAACCTGCAGGGTTCGGCGCAGCTGAAGCTCCTGAACGGCAAGGTCGCCTCGTCGAGCATCAACTTCGACGAAGCCGCGCTCAAGCTACAGCTCGCGGGCAACGCGCACTGAGCCGCCGGCGCGGCGAAGCGCCACGGTCCGTGAGCGCGCTCCAGACCCTTGCAGGTCGAGTGAGCCGCCCACACTTCCTTTCGAAGGAACGAGTCCAGGAGCCTTTCTTATGCGCGGCGTCACAGTACGAGTCGGGACCTTCGTCGGAATCGCCGTGGCGGCTGCCGCTCTCCTCGGCGCGAGGCCGGCGGGCCGATCCCGTCTCGCGGTGACGATTCCGAATCCTGTGCTCTTCGTCACGCAAGTGCCCGTGCCGGGCGACTTCACGACCGTGGCCTCGGTGTTCGGGAACGCGTTGGGCGGCCTCGAGTCCGCGCCGCGGGGCGGCGATCTGTGGATCCAGTATCCGGACGGAACGCGCAAGAACCTGACTCAGCTCGCCGGGTTCGGGCAGGCGGGTTCGCAGGACGGCGGCGGCATCGCGGTGCGCGAGCCCTCCATCCACTGGAGCGGCACGAAGGCGGTCTTCTCGATGGTGATCGGCGCGCCGACCGCGCAGTACGTGCAGGGGACGTACTTCTGGCAACTCTACGAGGTAACGGGCCTCGGCGCCGCCGATGCGCCCGTCGTCACGAAGGTTCCGAACCAGCCCGCCGGCTTCAACAACGTCGCGCCGATCTACGGCACGGACGAGCGGATCCTCTTCGCGTCGGACCGGCCGCGAAACGGCGCCGCGCATCTCTACCCGCAGCTCGACGAGTACGAAGAGGCTCCGACGGTGACGGGCCTCTGGAGCCTGAACCCGTCGACGGGCGACCTCCGGATGCTGAACCACTCGCCGAGCGGCGTTTTCTCGCCGACGATCGACTCATTCGGGCGCGTGATCTTCACGCGGTGGGATCACCTCCAGCGCGACCAGCAGGCCGACGGCGACGGCCCGTCCGGCCCCTTCGACCAGGCGAATCCATACGGAACGTTCAACTTCGCCGACGAATCTGCCGGGGCCGCGCGCCTCGCGACGCGAGCCGAGGTGTTCCCCGAGCCGCGCAGCGCGAGAGCGGACCTCCTCGCCGGAACGAACCTCGAAGGGCACTCGCTGAACCACTTCTTCCCGTGGCAGATCCGCGAGGACGGGACCGAGGAGGAGACCCTGAACCACATCGGGCGGCACGAGCTGAACGACTACTTCAACCGCGTCTTCAACGACGACGGAAACGTCGTGGAGTTCATCTCGGTGAACTCGGGGCGCCTCAATCAGAACGGCATCCAGAACTTCCTCGAGATCAAGGAAGACCCGACGACGCCGGGCCGCTACTTCGGCATCGACGCGCCGGAGTTCCAGACGCACGCGGGCGGACAGATCGTGCGGATGGACCTGCCGCGCGGCGCGCAGCCGGACCAGATCCCGGTCGTCTACGTGACGAACCGCGCCACCTCGAGCCCCCGCCTCGACACCGACCCGGTGCCCGCTGGACATTCGGGCTTCTATCGCAACCCGCTTCCGCTCTCGGACGGGACTCTCCTGGCCGTCCACACGTCAGAGACGCGCGCCGACCTGAACGAGGGCACGCGCGCGGCGCCGGTCTCGCGCTATTCGTTCCGGATCAAGTCGCTCGCGCCGGTGGGCGACGGCACGCTCACGGCAAACCAGATGCTCACGACCGGCATCGTGAAGAGCGCCGCGTACTGGGATCCCGACGTCCGCGTCACGTACACGAACGCGACGCTCTGGGAGCTGGATCCGGTCGAGGTGAAGGCGCGCGCGAAGCCCGTGGCCGCCGCGTCGCCGCTTCCCGGGCCGGAGGCGTCGATCTTCACGCAGGAGAGCGTGGACCCCGTGGCGTTCAAGGGCTGGCTCGCACAGAGGAGCCTCGCGCTGATCGTGAGCCGCGACGTGACGACGCGCGACGCGCTCGACAAGCAGCAGCCTTACAACCTGAGGATCGCCGGGACGTCGCACCAGACCGCACCCACCGGCGGCAAGCTCTACGACGTGGCGCACCTGCAGCTCTTTCAGGCTGACCAGATCCGCGGCATCGGGGGCACGGCGAGCCCGAAGGCCGGGCGCCGCGTCCTCGCGCAGGTGATGCACGAGCCCACCGTGACGAGCACGAACCTGCCGAACCCGGGCGGACCCCCCGGCAGCGTCCGCCTCGGGAACGACGGCTCGATGGCTGCGCTCGTGCCCGCGCGTCGTGCGGTCACGTGGCAGATGAGCGATCCGGCGGGGACGCCCGTCGTGAGGGAGCGCTACTGGCTGACGTTCCAGCCCGGCGAGGTGCGCGTCTGCACGTCGTGCCACGGCCTCTCGAGTCGCGACCAGGTTGGCCGCCCCGAGCCGGCGAATCCCCCGGAGGCGCTGCGCCAGGTCGTGCGTTATTACCGCGACGTCCTCAACCCGGCGTCGAGCCCGGTCGCGTCCCTCTTCTACACGCTTCCGCCGTGCCGGGTCCTCGACACGCGCGGGGCGGCCGGCCCGCTCGGCGCGCCGGCTCTCGCGGCGTTCTCGCAGCGCGCCGTCACGCTCACGGGTGCGTGCGGGGTTCCCGCCGGCGCGACGGCCCTCGCGCTGAACGTCACGGTCACCCAGACGCTCGGGGCGGGGACGCTGAGGCTGTTTCCGGGCGGCAGCGTGCCGACGACGGCGACGACGATCTCGTTCGCTCAGGGCGCGACGCGCGCGAACAACGCGCAGGTCAAGCTCGCGCCGGACGGGAGCATCGGAATCTCGAACGACGCCGGCGGCGCCGTCCACGTGATCCTCGACGTCTTCGGCTACTACCGCTGAGAATGGGCGGAGCGATCAGGCAAGCTCGAGCGCAATCGCGAGCGCCCGGTTGAGGTCACTCAGATCTCTCGTACCATGGCAAGGTCCAGGCCGGAGGTGCCGTGGAAAGAGTCAGCGTGAGCAAGGGCCTCCTGATCGGCGTGGTGGCGGTCGCCTCCGGGTCGCTTCTTGCCCTGGTGTACCAGCTGGGGCGGGCCTCCGGACCCGGCGTCCCAGCGCCGTCGACGAGAATCGAGCGCATCGCCCCGCGTTCACAGACTGAGCCGCTTCGGCTTTCGCCTCCGGCGGCCGGGTCGGTCGCGGAACACGCGGACACGCCTCCGGCGTCCAGGCCGGCGCTTTCAATCCCGGGCCAAGTCGCTGCACCGCAGCCGGCTGCAGGCCAGGTCCCCGCCGCAATCGATAACGAGAGGGGGAGTGCCGCGTCCGATCCGATGAGCGCCGCTGTCGCGGCGTACCTCGACGCGGTCGAGCGCATCCAGGTGGCGTCGATGAGCGGCAATGCGGAAAGCGTGGGCCAGGAGATGGCTGCGGCCCTCGCGAGCGGCGACACGTCGAGTCTCGACAGGATGATCCGGGAGACGGAGGCGGCGAAATCGCGCCTCGCCGCCGTCATGCCGCCCGCTCCCTGCGCCACCCATCATCGCGAGAGCCTCGGGAGCCTCGACGACGCGCTGGAGGTCCTCCGTTCCCTGAAGGCGGCGATGGAATCACCCGAGCCCGTCGCCCAGCTCGCGCGCGTTTCCACCCAGGCCACAGCCCTGCGCTCGCGCGCCGAGGTTCTCCAGAAGGAAGAGCTGACGCTCCGCGAGCGCTACGGGTTGAAGAAGTAACTCACACTGCAATATCGTTACGACATGAAGAGGGCTGGACACCTCTTGTTCGCTCTCGGCCTCGCGCTGGCGCAGGGGGCCTGGGCCGGTGACGCGTTCGAGGCCGTCCTGGTCGGGACGCGGCAGGTTCCCGGACCCGGCATGGAGAAGGGGAGCTTCGTCGCCGTCGTGGTCGTCGAGGGGACGAGCGTCAGCCTGGCGCTGACGCCGAAAGAGGTCACGGGCCTCGTGTCGGCCCACCTCCACCGCGGCATCGAGGGCGTTGCCGGCAAGCTGATCGCGGAGTTTCCGTGGACCTCCGCGGACGGCCCGCGGCGGACGTACGGCGCCTCCGTCTCGGCGAAGGTCGCCGCCGATCTCGTCGCCCATCCCGGGAACTACTACGTGGACGCGCACACGCCTCGCTTTCCAGGCGGGGCCGCGCGCGGACA
>JAMQPJ010000227.1 GCA_023717585.1 Thermoanaerobaculia bacterium | reverse complement strand
TCTTCCAGCTTCCGGCGGACTCGCCCCCCGTCACGATGGAGCTCGTGAGGCGCCTCGAGAGCGAGCCGCGTTGAGCCAGTCACTCCTCGACGTGAACGCCCTGATCGCCCTGCTCTGGCCGGCCCATGCCCAGCACGCTGCGGCCCTGAACTGGTTCCGCAGGCGCGGCCGCCTCGGGTGGGCCACGTGTCCGCACACGGAGATCGGCTTCATCAGGATCGCCTCGAACCCCGCGTTCTCGCGCGACGCCGTCTCGCCGGGAGAGGCCGCGGCGCTGCTCCGCGCGAACACGTCGCCCTCCAGTCACGTGTTCTGGCCGGAAAGGGATCCGCCCTCGGGGAGGCTCGCTGCATACGGCCCGGCGCTCCACGGACACCAGCAGGTCGGCGACGCGTATCTTCTACAACTCGCGGAAAAGAGGGGAGGCCGTCTTGCGACGTTCGACCGCGGGCTCTCCTCGCTCGTCGGCCCCGGCCTCGTTCCCGCCGCCCATCTCGAGATCATTCCGATCTGACGGCTGTAATCTGCAGGCAGCTTGACCGTCATGAGTCTGGCCGGCGGAACACGTTTAGGACCTTACGAGATCGTCTCGCCTCTCGGGGCGGGCGGGATGGGGGAGGTCTACCGGGCGAAGGACACGCGGCTTGCGAGGGACGTCGCGATAAAGGTCCTGCCCGAAGATTTCCTGGAAGGTGAAGAGGGGAAAGCGCGATTCGAGCGGGAAGCGAAGCTGCTGGCCGCGCTGAGCCACCCCAACATTGCCGTTCTCTATTCATTCGAAGAAAGTGGGGAAAGGCACATCCTCGTAATGGAGCTCCTCGAAGGTACGACGCTGCGAGAAAGGCTCGATTCGGGGCCGATTCCGCCGAAGCAGGCGGTCGACTACGCGCTCCAGATCGCCAAAGGCCTGTCGGCTGCGCACGAGAAGGGAATCGTCCACCGCGACCTCAAGCCCGAAAACCTCTTCGTCTCGAAAGACGGCCACCTGAAGATCCTCGACTTCGGTCTCGCGAAGAGGACCGAGCAGCAGAAGCCCGGCGAAGAAACGAGCGCGCCGACGGAATCGAAGCACACGGAGCCCGGGACGGTCATGGGGACGGTGGCCTACATGTCACCCGAGCAGGTGCGCGGGCTCCCCGTCGACCACCGGTCGGACCTGTTTTCGTTCGGGGCGATCCTCTACGAGCTGCTCTCGGGCAAGAAGGCGTTCAAGAAGGACACGGCCGCCGACACGATGTCGGCGATCCTGAAAGAAGAACCGTCGGAACTTTCCGAGTCTGGCCGGAACATCTCGCCCGCTCTCGATCGCGTCGTCAAACACTGCCTGGAGAAGGACCGGAGCAACCGGTTCCAGTCCGCGAAGGACATCGCGTTCGCGCTCTCGGAAGCCTCGGGGCAGGCGACGACGAGCGGCGCGCAGGTGAAAGCACCAACATCCGGAAAGACGAAAACCCTCATCGCCGCCGCGGTCGTCGTCGTCCTCGCTGCTGCGGGCGTCTTCCTCCTTTGGCGTTCCCACAAGACTGCGACGGAAGCCGGGGGCGTGAAGCGCTTGGCCGTGCTCCCGTTCGAGAACCTCGGATCCGCCGAGGACGAATACTTTGCTGATGGCATGGCCGACGAGATTCGCGGCAAGTTGACGTCCTTGGCGGGTGTCGAGGTGATCGCTCGGGCCAGCTCAGCCCCCTACAAGAAGACGACGAAAACGCCGAAGCAGATCGCTCAGGAACTGGGCGTTAAGTACCTCCTGACGGCGACGGTGCGGTGGGAGAAGGGGACAGGGGCGAGCCGCGTCCACGTGTCTCCCGAACTTGTCGAGGTGAGGGAGTCGGGAGCACCTGCTTCGAAGTGGCAGCAGCGGTTCGATGCGGCGCTGACGAACGTTTTCCAGGTGCAGTCAGACATCGCCGCCCGGGTGGCGCAGGCGCTGGGTGTGGCGTTCGGTGCGGGCGAGGAGAAGCGGCTTCTCGAGAAGCCCACGCAGAACCTTGCCGCCTACGAAGCGTTCCTGAAGGGCGAAGATGCCCGGAACAGCATCGGAAACGATCCGTTTCCCCAAATGCGGAAGGGGCTCGACTTCTACGAGAAGGCCGTGGCCTGGACCCCGGTTTTGCGCAGGCATGGGCGAGGGTCTCTCAGTTCAACTCGGCTTACTATGACCAAAACAGCCGGCCCGAGTTCGCTGAGCGTGCCCGGCAGGCGGCCGAGAAGGCGGCGGCGCTCGCCCCTGACGACCCGCTGAGCTACCTGGCGCTCGGTACCTACCAGGCCAGCGTTCTTCACGACCGCAAGCGCGCGACAGAGCAGTTCGCGAAGGCGCAGCGCGTCGCGCCGGGCAACGCGGAGGTCCTCGCGGCAACCGCAAGGTATCAAGGACTTAGTAAGGTGGTGGAGATCTTCAGCCAGGCCGAGCGCCTCGATCCCCGTAGTGCCGGTATCAAAACAAGGCTCGGCTTTAGGCTAATTTTGCTGCGACGCTACCCCGAGGCACGGGAAGCCTTCGACCGGGGCCTCGCTCTCGCTCCCGCCAGCCTCACGTCGATCGACGGCAAGGTCATAGCGTTTCTCGGGGAAGGCGATCTCGTCGGAGCGAGGGCCGTCATCAAGGCCGCGTCGAAACAGACTGAGCTCACCGTGCTTGTGGCCTTCGTGGCGAACAACTATGACCTCGTATGGGCCCTCGACGAGCCGGAGCGGGAGTTGGTCTTACGCCTCACGCCAGGTGCGTTTGACGACGACAGAGGGGACTGGGGCCTCTCCTTTGCCCAGGCCTACGCCTTGAAAGGCGATGCCGCGAACGTGCGCAAGTACGCCGAGGAGGCGAGAAAGGCCACCGAGGACCAGCTTCGCGCAGCCCCTGAGGATGCGCTTCGCCGCATGATGCTCGGCCTCACGCTTGCGTACCTCGGTCGAAAGGACGAGGCGATCCGGGAAGGCGAGCACGGCGTCGCGCCCGTGCCGGCGACCGAGGATGCGTCGGGTGACCCTTTCTTCCGGCACTTGCTCGCGCGCATATACATCCTCGTCGGTGAGCACGAGAAAGCGCTCGACCAGCTCGAGCTGCTCCTGAAGATCCCATACTTCCTCTCGCCGGCGTGGCTCAAGATCGATCCCAACTTCGACCCGCTGCGCAAGAACCCGAGGTTCCAGAAGCTGGTGGCGGGGAAGTAGGCGGAGGCTCGTTCGCCTGCCCGGCGCGCCTCAGGGAAGGGACGTCTCGCCGTACATCAGGTAGCGATCCACCCCTCGGGCCGCCTTGCGGCCTTCCTCGATCGCCCAGACGACGAGGGACTGGCCGCGCACCATGTCGCCGGCGGCGAAGACGCCCGGGACGCTCGTCATCTTCTCGCCGTACGTCACGACGTTTCCGCGGTCGTCGAGCTTCAGCCCCAGCTCGCCGAGGAGCCCCGTCTTCTCGGGGCCGACGAACCCGAGAGCCAGGAGGACGAGCTCGGCCGGGAGGACGCGCTCGGTCCCCGGGATCTCGACGGCGTGCATGCGTCCGTCGACGCTCCTTTTCCAGTCGAGGTCGACCGTGTGGACCTCACGGACCCGTCCCTCCGCGTCGCCCACGAACCTCTTCGTCTCGACGGACCAGCGCCGCGGGTCGGCGCCCTGCAGCGCCGCGGCTTCCTCCTGCCCGTAATCCATCTTGTAGACCTTCGGCCACTGCGGCCACGCGTTGTCGGGGGCGCGCCGGTCGGGCGGGCGCGGCAGGATCTCGAGCTGAACGACGTTCTGCGCCCGGTGACGCAGGGCGGTTCCGACGCAGTCCGTTCCCGTGTCGCCGCCCCCGATCACGACGACGTTCTTCCCCCGCGCGGAGATGAACTCGCCGTCGGCGTGCCCCGAGTCGAGGAGGCTCTTCGTGTTCGCATGGAGGAACTCCATCGCGAGATGGATCCCGGACAGGTTTCGCCCCTCAACGGGCAGCTCGCGGGCCTGCGCCGCGCCGCAGCAGAGGACGACGGCATCCCAGTCGGAAAGGAGACTCTTCGACGGGACGTCCCTCCCGACGTCGACGCCCGTCACGAAGCGAACGCCGGCGTCCGCCATGAGCCGGACTCGGCGCTCCACGAGACTCTTGTCCAGCTTCATGTTCGGGATGCCGTACATGAGAAGGCCCCCGATTCGGTCGGCGCGCTCGAATACGGTGACCGTGTGCCCCGCGTGGTTGAGCTGATCGGCGGCGGCGAGCCCGGCGGGCCCGGACCCGACGATCGCGACACTCTTGCCCGTGCGGGTGGCGGGGACGTCCGGGCGGACCCACCCCTCTTCGAA
>JAMQPJ010000571.1 GCA_023717585.1 Thermoanaerobaculia bacterium | reverse complement strand
GCCCTTCGAGCGTCTCGCGGGACACCGTCGTCTCGAGATGCTTTCGCGCGAGCGAGAGGAACGTCCGGCCGCTGAACAGCCTGCGGCCCGTCAACAGCTCGAACGCCATGGCGCCGATCGCGTAAATGTCGCTCCGCTCGTCCACGACGAGACCGCGGAGCTGCTCCGGCGACATGTACTGGGGCGTGCCGACGGCCACACCGGTGCGCGTGATCCGGGGGTCCGTCCGATTCGTGTCGTGCGCCAGACCGAAGTCGAGAATCGAAATGTCTCCCGACGGCCGGACCATCACGTTCGCAGGCTTCAGGTCGCGGTGCACGATGCCCGCCGCGTGCGCGGCGGCGACACCCCGCGTGAGCTGCGTGAGGATCCGGAGCGCCCGGGCCGCGGGACCCGCACCGTCGGAGTCGACGACGGTCCCGAGGTCCCGGCCCTCGACGAACTCCATGGTCAGGTACGGCGATCCGCCGGCGACGCCGTAGTCGTGAAGGCGGCAGACGTTCGGATGGCTGATTCGCCGGTTCAGGCTGACCTCGGCCTTGAACCGGCGAAGGACGGCTTCCCGCTGATTCGGGTCGGACTGGCTCAGCACCTTGATCGCGATCACCTCGTTCAGCTCGCGATCGAGCGCCTTGAAGACGTACCCCATGCCGCCGCGACCCAGCGAGCCCCGGAACTCGTAGCGCGGCAGCGATGCGAAAAAACTCGCGCGGAGGGCGTCGGGGCCGGGGAGAATAATCTCAGGCACCCGGCGATTATCGGCGCTTCAGCCCGCGGAGGCGGGTGGCGTGAGCGTGCCCTGCGGGGTCACGAGAACGTCCTGCCCGAGCAGCTCTCCGCAGTAGCGCGCGAGATCCTCGTTGCTGAGGTCGTCCCATCCGCCGCAGGTTCCGTGCTCCTTCTGCTCGACGTCGCACGCCAGAGGAAGCCGGTTCACCGTCTGGCGCGCCAGCTCCCACTGGTTCCCGAGCGCCTCGAGCTGCCAGCGGTTCACTGCAGGCCGGCGCTCCACGATGCCCGCAAAGTGCTGCCTGAGCTCCTTGTCGTCGAGCTTTCGGAATCCCTGGCAGAAGATGCCCCGATCGGTCGCGACGCGGCACATGGAGTGGTCCTCGTCCGTCAGCGTCAGGAGGAATTCCCGCAGGGACCGGATCGCCCAGGCCCTCGATACGACGCGCGGCGAAGGAGACTCACCCATGGCGGGAATATTATACCCTTTGAGCGCCGGAAGCCCCCCTCTCCACTAGACTCGCGTTCCGGGCGGCCGCGCCCGTACCAGGAGCGGCATGAGCAGCTCTCATCCGAAACCCGCCCCCGCCTCGCTTCCGGAGCCCGACCTCGTGCTCCGATCGTGGCGCGAAGGACGCGCCTTCACGCGCCTGCTGTTCGACCGCCTGCTTCCCGAGGGCGCCTGGCTCGAAAGACCCATCCCGGTGCGCCATCCTTTCGCGTTCTACGAAGGTCATCTCGCCGCGTTCGGCGTCAACACGCTCGTGAAGAACGCGCTCGGCCGGCCCGGAGTGGATCCCGTCCTCGAGACGCTCTTCGAGCGCGGCATCGACCCGGAACATGCAGGGGAAGGCAGCGTCGCCGCGTGGCCCGCGCGGGAGTGCGTGGCTGCCTACGCGCGCGCGGCGGACACGGCGATGGAGGACGCGCTCGTCGCCGTTGCCCGCGAGGCTCCCGAGAGGCCGCTCCCCGGCCGCAGCGAGGCGGTCTTCACGGTCCTCGAGCACGAGCTCATGCATCACGAGACGCTCCTCTACATGCTGCGCGAGCTGCCCGCGGCCCGCAAGCGCCGGCCAGCCGGTTTCGGGCCGCCCGAGGTCGGCGGGGCCCCGCCCGGTTACCGCTCGAGCGCGATCCCCCCCGGGCGGGCGACCCTCGGTGCGGACCGCGAGGCGGCTGCATTCGGATGGGACAACGAATTCCCACGGTCGGTGCGCGACGTGCCCGCCTTTTCGATCGATGTCTTCCCCGTCACGAATGCGGACTTTCTGGAGTTCGTGAACGCGGGCGGCTATCTCGAGCCTTCCTTCTGGGACGAGCGGGATTTCGCCTGGGTCCGCAGCGAGGCGATCGCGCATCCGCACGCGTGGACGCACCGCGAGGGCCGGTTCTGGTGTCGCGCGCAATTCGAGGATGTCCCCCTGCCCCCGGCCTGGCCCGTCTGGGTCACGCAGGCGGAAGCCTCCGCGTTCGCGCGTTACCGCAACCGGACCCTCCCGACGGAAGCCGAGTGGCACCGCGCCGCGTTCGGGCGGCCGGACGGGGGCGAGAACGAGCTGCCCTGGGGCGGCGGCGTTGCCGACCCGCGCCGCGGAAACTTCGGAGTCGCGCGGTTCGACCCGCTGCCCGTCGACTCCTTCCCGTCGGGCGCGAGCGCATTCGGCGTTCAGGATCTCGTCGGCAACGGCTGGGAATGGACCGAATCGGCCTTCCAGCCCTTCCCCGGATTTCGCCCCATGGAGTCCTATCCCCTGTATTCGACGGACTTCTTCGACGGCGACCATGCCGTCCTGAAAGGGGCCTCTCCGGTCACGGCGCTTCCCCTCGTGAGGCGCAGCTATCGCAACTGGTTTCGGACGCGGTACCCCTACGTCTTCGCGAAGTTCCGCACGGTCGGCCGGTGAGCTTCGCCTCCGACGTTCGCCGCGGCCTCGGCCGGAGACCGCGACGGCTGCCTCCCCACTGGTTCTACGACGAGCTGGGATCGCGCCTCTTCGACGCGATCTGTCTCCTGCCGTGGTACCGCATCACGCGCGCGGAGCGGCGCCTCCTCGTTCGGGCCGCGCGCGCGATGTCCAAGGGCGCGGCAGGGCCCGCGCTCGTCGCAGAGCTGGGACCCGGAAACGGCGAGAAGCTCGCGCTGCTCCTCGCCGGCCTGGGCGGCTCTCGCCGCGTCCTGCTCGCGGACATCTCGCGGGAAGCCCTTTCGGCGGCAACCGCACGCCTCGCGAAGGGCGGCTTCGCGGACGTCGCCGCGCTCCGAGGTTCCTACGAGAAGGGCCTCGCGAGAATCGCGCGCGAGCGGCCGAGGCGCGGCGCCGCTCTCGTCCTCTTCCTCGGGTCCAACCTGGGAAATTTCGAGCCGGCACGCGCGTCGCGCTTTCTGAGGGACGTGAGGTCGGCCCTGCGGCCGGGAGACGGTTTCCTCCTCGGGGCCGACCTCGTGAAGCCGGAGAAGGACCTCCTCCTCGCTTACGACGACCCGCTCGGCGTGACCGCGGCGTTCAACCGCAACGTGCTCGCGCGCATGAACCGCGAGCTGGGAGCGGATTTCGACCTCTCCTCCTTCGCCCATCGCGCCGTGTGGAACGCGCGGGAGGCGCGAGTCGAGATGTACCTCGTGAGCCGACGTGCCCAGCGCGTGCGCATCCCCGGGGCGCGACTTCACGTGCCCTTTCGAAGAGGGGAGTCGATCTTCACTGAGGCGTCCTACAAATACGACTCGGCAGAGCTGCTCGCGCGCGTGGAGGCCGAGGGGTTCTGCGCCAGGCACTGCTTCGAAGATGGGCCCGCCGGTTACGCGCTCACGTTCTACGAAGCCGTCGAGCTGAGACGGCGATGAGGGGGGGTGGCGTCGGCTGAGGGTCTGAGGCGGCTGCATCATGTCCCGGCGTCGCGCCGGAGGAATCTAATCGACCGAACTGGAGGTCCGAATGGACCGCGGAGCGGGGATGCGCGAAGCCGGGCTCACGTCCGCCGACGCCGCGCTCGTCGAGGCAGCCCGGAGGGCGCCCGGTCGAACCCCGAGCGAGCCGCCGACGGCGGCGTCCTGTGGAACGGCATCGTGACCGACATCACGGCGCGAATGGACGCAGAGGCTGCGCTCCGCGGGAGCGAGGAGCGGTTCCGCCTCTTCATCCTCCACGCACCGGTCGCAATCGCGATGTTCGACCGCGACATGCGCTACGTCGCGGCAAGCCGCCGCTGGCTTTCGGACTACGGCCTCGGCGACCGGAATCTCACGGGACTCTCGCACTACGAGGTATTTCCCGAGATCCCGGAGCGCTGGAAGGAGGCGCATCGGCGCTGCCTTGCCGGCGAGGTCGTCCGCGCCGAGGAGGACCTCTTCGAGCGCGCGGACGGGTCCGCCCAGTGGCTCCGCTGGGAAATCCGGCCCTGGCGGACGGACGACCAGAGCGTCGGTGGGATCGTGATGTTCACCGAGGACATCACCGAGCGCAAGAGAACCGAGGAAGCGCTGCGCGCGAGCGAGGAGGAGCTCCGCGCGACGTTCGACCTCGCGTCCGTGGGCGTGGCGCAGGCGGAGCCTGGGACCGGGCGCTTCCTGCGCGTGAACCAGAGAATGTGCGCGATCACGGGTTTTTCCGCCGCGGAGCTGCTCACGATGAGCGTGTCGGAGCTGACGCACCCGGAGGACCGCGACCGCGACGGAAAGCTGTTCGAGCGCGTGGTCCGCGGCGAAGCGCCCGAGTACCGGATCGAGAAACGGTACGTCCGCAAGGACGGCTCGGTCGCGTGGGTGAACGTGAACATGATGGTCCTCCGGGACGACGCGGGCGCGCCCGTGCGAACGGTCGGCATCATCGAAGACATCACGGAACGCACGCGATTCGCGCAGCGCGTCTCGATGCAAGCCGCGATCGGGCGCGTTCTCGCGGAAGCCGCTTCCCTCGCCGAGGCGATGCCGCGCATTCTGCAGGCTCTCTGCGAGGGAGAGGGCTTCGCCTTCGGCGTCTGGTGGGAGAGCGACGCGGATTCCACCGGCCTCCGCTGCGTGAACACGTGGAGCGCGGACCCCGCACGCACCGCCGAACTGGAAAACCAGAGCCGCGTCCTCGTCGCGACCCGCAGCGTCGGCGTTCCCGGCCGGGTCTGGGAGACCGGGCGCGTCGTCCACGAGAGCCGGCTCGGGCCGGGATGCCCGCGCGGCGAGACCGCCGCGAAGGCCGGCGTCCCCGCCGCTTTCGGCTTCCCCCTCCTCCTCCGCGGCAAGATGGCCGGCGTCCTCGAGTTCTTCGCGGCCGAGATCCCGGAAGTCGACCCGACGCTGATCGAGACTCTCGGGCAGCAGATCGGCCTCTATCTCGAGCGCAAGCGGGCGGAGGAGGCTTCGGCGCGCTTCCTCGCGGGCAGTCCGGCGGTCCTTTACGCGCTCCGCTTCACACCCGACGGGCTGCGCGTCTCGTGGTTCTCCGAGAACATCCAATCCATGACCGGATACACATACGACGAGGTCCGGTCGGGCGATCCCCAGCGCTGGTGGCAGGAGGGCATTCATCCCGACGACGTGCAGCACGTCGTCGCGGCGAACAAGGCCGTCCTCGACGAGGGTCAGGCGAGCCTCGAGTTCCGCTTCCGCCGGAGGGACGGGACCTGGCTCTGGGTGCGAGACGAGAAGCGCCTCCTGCGCAATGCCGCGGGGCATCCCGCCGAGATCGTGGGCTCGTGGATGGACGTGACGGCCCGAGTGCGCCTCGAGGAGCAGCTCCTCCAGTCGCAGAAGATGGAGGCTGTCGGCCAGCTCGCGGGAGGCGTCGCCCACGACTTCAACAACCTCCTCACGGTCATTTCCGGGAACTGCGACCTGCTCCTTTCCGGCGCTCGGGCCGACGACCCGACGCGCGGCCCCCTGACGGACATCCGCGCCGCCGGGGAGCGCGCGGCCAACCTCACCCGCCAGCTCCTCGCCTTCAGCCGCAAGCAGATCCTCGAGCCGAAGCTCGTGGACGTGCACGAGGTAGTTTCCGGGACCGAGAAGATGCTTCGCCGTCTTCTCGGAGAGGACGTGGAGCTCCTGACCGACCTCGCGGCCGACGAGAGCTGGGTGAAGGTCGACCCCGGCCAGCTCGAGCAGGTCGTCGTGAACCTGGCCGTGAACGCGCGAGACGCGATGCCGCGCGGCGGCCGGATCACGATCCGCACGCGGAACCTCGCCCCGTCGGACTCCGTCCTCGAGGACAGCGCGGGGCGGCAACCGGGCCCGAAGGTCGCCATCTCGATCTCGGACACCGGCGCCGGCATCGTCCCGGAGGTCAAGGCCCATCTCTTCGAACCTTTCTTCACGACGAAGGGAGTCGGCAAGGGTACCGGCCTCGGGCTCGCGACGGTCTTCGGCATCGTGAAGCAGAGCGGCGGCGACATCACGGTCGAGAGCGAACCCGGCAAGGGCGCGACGTTCACGGTGATCCTCCCCTCGCAGCCCGCGCCCCGGCGGCGCGGAAGATCCGGCGCGTCGCTCCGCGCGGTGCCGCGTGGGACCGAGACCGTCCTCGCCGTCGAGGACGAAGACGCCGTGAGGCGCATCGTGAAGATCGCGCTCGAGTCGGCCGGCTACCGGGTGATCGAGGCCCGGGACGGGCCCGAGGCGCTCGAGGCCGCGCGCCGGCACACGGGAGCGATCCATCTCGTCGTCACGGACGTCGTGATGCCCGAGATGAGCGGCCGCGAGCTGGTCGAGCGGATCGTCAAAGACCACCCCGACGTCCGCATTCTCTACATGAGCGGCTACACCGACGACGCCGTGATGCGCCACGGGATCGTCGAGTCCGGCGTCGCGTTCCTCCAGAAGCCCTTCTCCCCACTCGCCCTCGCGCGCAAGGTGCGCGAGGTGCTCGACGCTCCGTGAAGGAACGGCCCATGCCGGAACCCCTGAGTCTCCTCGTCATCGAAGACCTGGAATC
>JAMQPJ010000210.1 GCA_023717585.1 Thermoanaerobaculia bacterium | reverse complement strand
GGCGCCTTCGACGTGATAGCGCTCCACCCAGGTGCGGAAGAAGTACGGCTCGAGGGGCACGTCGTTCTCGGCCTTGCAGGCCCTGACGCAGTTGCCGCAGCCGATGCACTTGTCGATGTCGACGATCATTCCCCAGTAGTGCTCGGCGGTCTTGTAGGCGGGCTCTTCCGCCTTGCCGGTTTCCACGGCCTCGAGCCAGGCGGCCGCCGGCGCGGTCAGCACGAGGAGCTTTCCGGCCGTGAGCACGAAGTCGCGGCGGTCGGAATTCATTTCTTGGGCTCCTTGTCGGGGGCGTGGGGTGAGTGGCAGCCGTTGCACGCCCCGCCGTCGAAGTGGCTCTTCGGATCCATCTGGGGGAACTTCTTCGGCTTCGCAACGTTCGCGAGGTGGCAGGTGAAGCAGATCGTCCTCGCGTCGGGCTTGACCGGCTTGCTCGCGGAAGGATCCCCGGCGTGCTTCGCGAGGGCCCCGTGGCAGGCCTCGCAGCCGACTCCGGCGTGCTTGCCGCCCTTGAGCGCGTCCCGCTCGTCCGTGTGGCACTCGATGCAGGCGGCGCGGCCCGCGAAGTGCGGAGTGCGCATGCGGTTGTCGGCGAGGGCGCCTGCACGGTAGTGGCCGTACACGCCGAACCCCTTCGGAACGAGGACGGCCCGCACGATCAGGAAGAGGACGGCGCCCGCGGCGAAGAGCGCCGCCATGCGGAACAGATGCTCCTTGTCCTTCAGGAACCGATTCATGATCGGGAGACGATGGGCCCCGTGGCGGCCGTCTGCCAATGATTCAGACGCCCTATTCCAGGGGTCGTCTCACCCGAACCGACCCCGGCCGTCCCTGAAACCGGACGGCCGGCAACGGTCCGTTACTTCAAACGCGGCTCGCGATCCACCTGCTTGATTTTCAGGTAGAGCAGGACCGCGAACAGAGAGATCAGTCCGCTCGCCAGGATGAGGCCGTTCCGCCGGAAGCGGTACTCGGCCCAGACGGCCTTGGAGTCGTCCTGGAGGCCGGAAAGCGCCTTCGATGCCTCCTGGGAGTTGCGCGTGAAGTCGCTCCGGTCGAACGTGTGGATCCCGAGCCGCGTCTTGCGCAAGGCGTCGTTCACGGCGCTCGACTGGAAGCGCAGCTCGTCCACGTCGAAGCCGCGCTCGGCGAGCCGGTCGACGTCCTTCGTCAGGGCTTCGTGCGACTCGGCGAGGGACGTGATGGACGTGTGGAAGAACCGCGCCGTCTCTTCGCATTTCGGCGTGCCGAACTTCTTGTGGCACGCGTGGCAGAGCGCCTCTGGCGCGTCGCGGAGCATCTCGTCCGTCGGGCGCGCGATGTTGTGCTTCCCGTGGCACGTCTCGCACTCGGGCCAGCCGTGCTTCTGGAACGCCTTCTTGTGCGGACTCCCGTCGAAGAGGCTCCCGTTCGCCGCGTGACAGTTCCGGCACACCTGCGAGACGAACGACACCTGCGGCGGGAGGGCGGCGTGGTTGCCGTGGCAGCCGTTGCAGGCCGGGGCGCCGGCGTCGTGCTTCACGAGGAGCGCGAGACCGTGGATGCTCTTCCTGTACTGCTCGAGCTGGTTCGTCGGGAGCGGCGTCTTTCCGTCCTCGAGCGTGTAGCCCTTCATGTAGGCCGCGTCCGCGTGGCACTTGCCGCAGGTCGCGGGAATGTTCTCGCGGTAGACGAGAGAGTTCGTGCTGTCGGGCGGGCGGATCCCGTGCACGCCGTGACAGCTCACGCACTGCGCAGCCTTCGAGTCCTTCTTCCCGAGGAGAAGCTGCCCGTGCTTGCTCGTCCGGTACTTGAGGAGCTGGTCCACGGGAAGGGAAGGGTTGTAGCTCCGCATGAACTCGCTCGAGGAGTGACAGCGGGCGCAGAACTCGGGGATCCACGAGCGGTCCTTGTGCCGGACCTCGGGCGACGGCCAGCGCTTCCCGATCTCGGCCGACATCTCCAGGTCCGTGGGCTTCCCGCCGTGGCAACCCGCGCACATGAGCCCGCCGCGGAAATGCACGTCGCTCACGATCTCGCGGAGGTCGAGGTGGGCGAGCGGGTCGCCCTTGTCCCGCCTGCGGAAGAGGATCTCGTCGGGCAGGTCCGGGTTGGAGTGGCAGAGGAGGCAGTTGTCGCCGAGGATGAGCTCGACCTTGCGGTCGTCGATGTCGAGTGCGAGGAGCGCCGCGAGGTGCGTCGCTCCCGAAAGCGTCCCGGCCTTCGCGGCCCCGAAAAACAGCTCCTGGGCGTGAGTCGGCAGGGCCTTGAAGCGCGCGCGCGCCTTCTCGTCGAGGACCGGCACGTTTTTCTCGGTCGCGAGGTACACCTTCCTGAAGTCGGCCGGCCACGCTTCCTCGGCGACATGGCCCGTGGGGACGGACGATGCCGTCGAGGCCGGTGCGGCGGGCGCCGCGGCCTTCTCGTCGGCGCGGGCGGGCGGCCCGAGGACCACGGCGAACGCGAGGGCCGCGGCTGCCGCGGCTCCCCCGCCCCTCACCCGTCGGGCGATCGCCATCGCCGCGAGGGCCGCGAGGGCGATTCCGCCCGAGACGAGCCAGCTCAGATGCGCGAAGCCGTTCAGAGCGGCCTGGAGGAGCACCGCGATGGAGAAATCGAACGCCGCGTGCTTCCACTTCAGGCGGCGCAGCAACACGATCGCGAGCCCGATTCCGAGGATCCACACGGCCGCCGTGCGCGCGATCGTGTTCGCGAGGACCGGATCGGCAGCCGGGTCCTTGCCTTTCTGGACCGTCACGCCGACATCCCACGCCTTGAGCGTCAGGAATCCGAGGAAGAGGATGCCCGCGACGCCGAGGTCCGTGAAGAGCGGGCTGGGCTTTCCCTTCGCGGCGTTGCGGTCGAGGAGGGGAACGAAAAACGCGATGCCCATGAGGACCGTCGCGAGGAGAAGGCAGGCCTGCGGCCCCTCCATCCCGAAGATGTGGGCCGGGAACTCCTTCAGCATCTGGTAGACCCACAGGAAGTACCACTCCGGCTTGATGCCGGGGTACGCGGGCTTCAGCGGGTTCGCCTTCTCGCCCAGCTCCCACTCGGCGCCCGGAATGCCCGGGCCGAACGGGAGGACGACGGCCAGGAGCGCCAGGACGTTCAGGACGACGACCCACAGGAGCAGGTCGCGCAGCGCGAAGTTCGGGAAGAACGGCATCCCCCGCTTCTTGACGAGCGGTTCGTGCCCGACGTCCATCGGCTCGGCCATGCCCTGCCTCTGGATGAAGAGGAGGTGCCCGCCGATGAGGCCGGCCATCACGAGGGGCAGGATGCAGACGTGCAGCGCGAAGAAGCGGTAGAGCGTCTGCACGGAGACTTCCTCGCCGCCGCGCAGGACGCGCAGGAGCCACGGCCCGACGACGGGCACGGCCTTCACCGAGTCCGTCCCGACGGCCGTCGCGAAGTAGCTCAGCTCGTTCCACGGGAGGAGATAGCCCGAGAAACCGAACCCGAGGACGAGCCCCAGCATCGCAAAGCCCGAGTACCACGTCAGCTCGCGCGGTTTGCGGTAGGCCTTCACGAAGAGGACGCTGAAAAGGTGCGCGAGCACCGAAAGGCTCATGAGGTGCGCGGACCAGCAGTGGATCGAGCGGATGAGCCAGCCGAACGGGACGCGGCCCACGAGGTGCTTCATGGACTCGTAGGACGTGTTCTCCCCGACCTGGTAGTTCATGAGGAGGAGGATGCCGGTGCCGATCTGAACGACGAAGAGGAAGAGCGACAGGCCGCCGAGGTAGTACCAGACGATCGAGTGCGCGACGGGCACTTCCTTGTGGGCGAGAAACCCGACGAGGCCCGAAAGCTGGAAGCGCTCGTCGATCGCGTCCCATGCGCGGACGGCGAGGTTGCGGGGGGCGGGTTCCACGCTCATGTCGCGCTCCCGCGGGAGACGGTGACGGCGCCCTTGAGGTCGCCCTCCACCTTGAAGGCCGCGAGCGGGCGCGGCGGCGGGCCCGAGATCACGCGCCCGTCGAGCGCGAACTTTCCGTTGTGACAGGCGCACCAGACGATGCCGTCGGCGGGCACGAACTGCACCGTGCAGCCCTCGTGCGTGCACGCGGCCGAAAGCGCCTTCAGCTTCTGCTCCTTGTCCTTCAGAAGCAGGACGCGGTCCGTGCCGCACCGCGCGATGAGGAAGCCTTTCGACGAAAGCTCCTGCTTCTGCGCGTCGGTGAGCGTGGCCTTGTTCGAGCCGCCACCTTCACGGGCCGGCGTGAGGTACCGGAGGACCGGATAGACCACGGCGGCCGCCCAGGCCGTGAGGCTGGTGCCGAGGAGAATGTCGATCCACCGGCGCCGCGTGGTCGGCGTCTGACCTTCGCGTTCCAAGGCTTACTTTGACTTCGGGTCGCCGGGATTCGTGCCGGCCTTGATCTCGTCGACGTTCTTCACGCCGTCGCCATCGCTGTCGAGACCCTCGACCTTCTCGAACTTGAACTCTTTCTTCGCGGCCTTCGGGTCGACGGCCGCCTTCGCCAGGAGGTCCTTCCCGTACGGGTTCAGCTCGTGTTCTTCCTTCTTCGGGAGAGGCTTCACGTGACACGTCGAGCACTTTCCCAGAGAGGCCTTCGCGTCGGGATACTTCGCCACGAACGCCTTCTGGTTGTCGAGGTTGGCGAGCAGCGTCGTGGCGACACAGACCGCGGCGAGAACACAGACTGCCATCGTCGTCTTCTTCATTCCTTACCTCCAGGCGCGCCAAGCAGAGCTTGAACGTCTGTGAAAGGATATCCCCAAAATGAATCAATCCGCCGGCCTTCCGAAAGTCTCTCCTGCCAACGAGCCTCCCGCGTTCGCCATCGACGGAAGAAACCGGATCGTCTACATGAATCCGGGCGCGGAGGTTCTGCTGGGCGTCCGCGGGCACGACGTGATCGGGTGCGATCTGACCGCGCTCCTCTCGCGCGGTTTGCCCCGCAAGATCGCGGGGGCCGCCCTTCTGAGGATTCCGGGGTCCGGTCCGAGCAGCGAGAGGACGGTTTACCTCCTGCGCTCCACGAACGCGCACCCGGGCTCCTGCCCGCTGTCGAGGCGCGAGCACGAGGTCGTCGCTCTCCTCGCCGACGGCTTCGCGGCTCTCAACATCGCCGCCCGCCTGAACTTGTCCCACGCAACCGTGCGCAATCACATCCAGAACGCGCTTCGGAGACTCGAGGTTCACAGCCAGGTCGAGCTCGTCGCGCTCGCGCTCCGCCGCGGATGGGCCGATCGGCAGGAGCCGCCCTGGACGTCCCGGGACGGAGCCCTTCCCCTTTCCCCCGCCGCGGCGATCGCCGCGCGCGGATGAGTGGCTCACCGCGACGAGAATCGCCTTCCTGAGACGCGCTATCGCGCCCGGGACCGGCCGGCCGCGGCGCGAAATTCGTCGAGCAGCGCCCGCAACCGGACTTCCTCTCCCGGCGCGGACGCGAGACCTCCGAAGGACTCGCGGACGTAGGCGCGCACGATGGCTTCTGCCGACTTCGCGGCGGCCGGACCGAGCGCCGCGGCGGCGGCGAGCGTCTCCTGGGGAACGGACGCGGGCGTGAGCGGCGCGCCGAGCCGGTGAAGCGCCTTCTGGAGGCGGCGGTAGGCCCCCGACGCGGGCGCGAGGCCGCGCGTCTTCCACGAAATGCCGAGCGCGCGGCGTCCGAGAAACACCAGGAAGACGAGCAGGAGTGCGGCCGCCGCCAGGGCCGCCGCGGGCAGGCGCAGCAGGAAGGGACTCATGCCGCTTCCGGCGCGGCGCAGAGCCGAAAGGGCGCCGCCCGCCACATCTCTGAGCCTGCGGATAAGCTCGGCCTGATCCCCCTGGCCGAACGAGAGGACGAAACGGTCGAAGAAGAACTCGAGCCCGTCGGTCACCTGGCGAAGACGCTGCGCGAGCGGGACGCTCTCGAGCCCCGGCTGGCCGATCGGCGGCGTCGGGTCGAACGTGACCCAGCCCCGGGACTCGCCGCACCACACTTCGACCCAGGCGTGGACGTTCTGCCCGCGCACGAGCACGTATCGCCCGAACGCGCCGATTTCGCCGCCGAGGAAGCCGGTCACGAACCGTGTCGGAACGCCCACCTCCCGCAGAAGGAGCGCCATCGCCGTGGCGAACGACTGGCAGTGACCCGAACGGCGATTCAGGACGAAATCCTCGACGGCGTTCGGGCCGCGCGGCTGGAGGTCCAGCACGTAAGTCCAGCCCCGGAGCACCTCTTCGATCGCGCGAGCGGCCTTTTCGGGGTCCGCCACCGGATCGATCCCGCCGAGCTGAGAGAGCGCGAAGGAGCGCAGGGCCGCCGATCCGGCCGGCGTCCCGGCTTCGGCCACGTCGCCGGGCTCGAAGTCCGCGACCGGCCGCGTCCCATAGGTCACCGTGTACTGGATCGTCCGGTCCGGTTCGAACGACAGACGCAGGTTGCGGGCGGCATCGCGCTCGACCCAGGCCTGGCCGGGGTTGCGAAACGAGGCCTCGGAGAGACGCAGCGCGTTGCCGAGAAGCGGATAGGGCAGGTAGCGTGACTGGATGGGGGTGAGGTCGATCGTCATCGCCGTGCCCCCTCCCGTGACGTGGCCGCGCGGAGCGAGAGGGATGAGCATCGCGGTGCCGGAGCGGGCCCGGACGGCGGAACGCTCCGCGTGCTTTTTCCACACGCCGCCCTCCCACCGGGAGAGGGCGAGCGTCCGTAGCCTCAGGACGGCCGCCGCGCCCTCGCCGAGCGCTTCCTCGCTCGTGATCCGGAGGAAGACGCGGTCGCTCTGCTTGAGAGCGCCGAACAGGTCCGGATCCACGTTCTCCGAGAAACCCGTCGTGATTTCGCGCCCCGCTTCGGCTCCCTTCACGAAGGGCGCTTTGAGTCGCGGGAGGAACAGGAAGAGCGGGATCGCGAGCAGGACCGTGGACAGAACCGAGGCGACGAGCGGGCCGCGTCCGGGAAGAGAGCGCGCCACCAGGTCTCGGCTCCATTCCTCGGGAGCTCCGGCGAGATCGCGCCAGAGGGCCCACTTCACGAGCACCCTCCAGCCGACGGTCGTCACGAGCAGCACATAGAGAAGGATCGCGTAGTGGAACGAAGAGGAGACGGACGCGACGAACAGGAGGCCCGACAGGACCAGCGCGAGCGAGAGGTCACGCTCCCTACGAATCGCCGCGAGCTTGAAGAGCGTCGTGAAGAGGAGGAGATGGAGCATCGTTTTCAGGAGCGTCTGGCTCCCGAAACGAACGTCGAGGAAGATGATCGGGACGTAGAGAAGCCCGGCGAGGTTCAGAGCGCGGTTTCCGAGACGCGGCACGCTCCCCCGTCGAACGCGCGCCAGAAACAGCGCGAGCGCGCCGAGGTAGACGAGCAGAACGGCGAGCTCGAGGGTATTGCTGAAAAAGAGCGGAATCGGGGCGAGAAACGCGAGACTTCCGAGCGCGAGAAGGCGCTCCTCGAGGAACGGGATCCCGACGGCGGCGGTCGCGGGGCCTGTGTTCATGCGGCGCGCTCCGGCCCGCGGCCGGCCCGGTAGACCGCGACCGAGCCCGGGACGACGGCGGGCGGCCGCAGGGGCCCGCGGACCGGCTCGACGAGCGCGAGCGCGCGCAGAAGGCCCCGCCGATGCGCCGGGCCGGAGCCCGGCGGCACGACGAAGTCTCCGAGCAGCAGCCCCACCCGACTTCCACGGGTGAGGAGCCGCAGGGCGAGGCCCGCGGCCTCGGACACGGATTCCTCGAAAGCGCCGTCCCAAGCCGTGCCGGCGCTCGTCGGGCGATGCGTGTCGAGCGCCACGAGCGCGTCGCGCCCTTCCTCGGAGGCGCGCTCCTTCACGATGAACTTGCCCTG
>JAMQPJ010000208.1 GCA_023717585.1 Thermoanaerobaculia bacterium | reverse complement strand
AGGAAGTCAGCCACCAGGAAGTCAGCCACCAGGAAGTCAGCCACCAGGAAGTCAGCCACCAGGAAGCCAGCCACCAGGAAGCGAGCCACCAGGAAGCGAGCCACCAGGAAGCCGGCCGCGAGGAAGCCCGCGAAGAAGAAGGCGAAGGCGCGCCGGTAGATCGAACTCGAGGGTCAGGCCGCGTCGTCGTGGGATGAGTTCCCGCGCGGACACTCCTTTCCGTTGGAAGGAGAGCCACGATGACGACTCGATCCCTCCTTGCGCGCATCCCTCGACGTTCGCTCCCTTTCAAAACCTCCTCCGCTCTCGTCGTGGCTCTCCTTCTTTTCACCGCGATTTTCGGCGCGGGGCCCCTGGAGCCGAGAGCCTCGGCGGACGGCACGGCGTGGCCGTTGCCAGCGAGACCGTCCACCGTCGAGGGAACGGTTTCGAAAGTCGCCGGCCCCGTCCTCGACCTCATCGAGGGCGGAATCCAGATCGACGTCACGCATGCCACGATCACGGGCGGTGACGATCGCTTCGCCAGCCCTGTCCCGTGGTCCGGCATTCTCGTCGGCGCCCGGGTCGTCGCGCAGGTGACGGTGCCCGAGGTGTTTCCGGCCGTGTTTCCGCCGCCGCCGCTGGTGGCAACGAGCGTCGTCGTGTTTCAGACGCGCGCGGGTCAGCTCGCGGGCACGATCCAGTCGGTGGATGTCGCGGGCGGGAAATTCACGATGCTCATCCACACCGTCTCGACGAACGCCGCGACGAAATGGTCCGGCTTCGGGCCGAACGGGTCCGTCAAGGGCCTCCGCGACCTCTCGGCGGGCATGTTCGCGACGGTCTCCGTCGTGAATTCCGGAGAGGCCAGCGGCGTCAGAGGTCTCCTCGCGACGAGCGTCGAGGCCTATGGATTGGTCACGCCGCCCGAGCTGATCGCGTTCCGCGGCCCTGTGCAGACGATTTCCGCGGCGAGCTGGACGATCGCGGGCCGCGTCGTCACCATCGACGCCGACACCAAGATCCTGGGCGACCCGAAAGTGGGCGACACCGTCGATGTTCTCGCGCGCGTCCAGAACCCGCCGCCGGGCTCTCTGATGCCCTCGTATCTCGTCGCGGTGTCGATCATCAAGGCGCCCGTCATCACGCCTCCGCCGGGCGACCGCGCGACCGAATTCGACGGCATCGTCGAGTCGATCCCCGCCGCGCCGACGGCTAACGGCGCGCCGCTCGGCCACTGGAAGATCTCCTCGCGCGACGTCATCGTGAACGGGCTCACGAAGCTCGACACGGGCATTGTCGTCGGCTCGGTTGTCCACGTGAAGGGCCGCTTCGGAATGGCCTCGGCAGCGGGCGGGAGCCTTGTCGCAATGCAATTCGTCGCGACCGAGATCCGCAAGAAGTAATCTGCCCTTTGCTCCGGCTTTTCGCGGCGGGCCCTTCGGCCCGCCGCTCCGCTTTTCGGATAACCTCGCGCGCATGAGCGCCAGCCTCACCGGGTTTTGTCTCAAAGAAATCGCCGCGTTGAAAGAGGCGAGGACCTGGAAAAAAGAGCGCGTGCTCGAGGGGCCCACCGGGGCGCGCGTGCGGGTCGACGGCCGCGACGTTCTCATGCTCACGTCGAACAACTACCTCGGCTTCGCGAACCACCCGCGCATCGTGGCGGCGGCGACCGAGGCGCTCCACCGATGGGGCAACGGCCTCGGCTCGGTTCGCTTCATCTGCGGGACGCAGGCCCTCCACAAGGAGCTCGAGGCGACGATTTCGACGTTCTTCGGTACCGAGGACACGATCCTCTACATGTCGTGCTGGAACGCGAACGAGGGGCTCTTCGCGCCGCTTCTCGGGGAGGAGGACGGGCTTCTCACCGACGCGCTCAACCACGCCTCGATCATCGACGGCGCCCGCCTGTGCAAGGCGAAAAGATTCGTGACGCCGCACGGCGACCTCGCCGCACTCGAAAAGACCCTGAAGGAAGCGTCGTCCCTCAGGCGCCGTCTCTTCATCACGGACGGCGTCTTTTCGATGGAAGGCGAGATCGGGCCGCTCGGCGCGTTCGCGGATCTCTGCGAGAAGTACGACACGGCGTTCGTCGTGGACGATTCCCACGCGACGGGCGTTCTCGGAAAGACCGGCCGCGGTTCCGCGGAGGAGCTTGGCGTGATGGAGCGCGTCTCGCTTTTCACCTCGACTCTCGGAAAGGCGATGGGCTCGGCCGCGGGCGGATTCACGACCGGTCCCGCGCCCGTCGTGGACCTCCTCCGCCAGCGCTCGCGAACGTCGCTCTTCTCGAACTCTCTTCCGCCGGCCGTCGCGGCGGCTTCGCTCGAGGCGTTCCGGATGCTCATCGAGGACCCGTCACCCGCTCGCCGCGTCCAGGAGAACGCGCTCACGTTCCGCATGCGCATGAAGGCCGCGGGCTTCAAGATCCCCGACGGGATTCATCCCATCGTCCCCGTGATCGTGGGCGACACCGCGAAGGCGCTCGCAATGTCGGACGCGCTCTTCGAACGCGGCGTCTACGTCTCCGGTTTCGGCTTTCCCGTCGTGCCGAAGGACCACGCGCGCCTGCGATGTCAAATCTCGGCGGTGCACACCGAGGCCGACCTGGGTGAAGCCGTCGAAGCTTTCACAGCGGTAGGCCGGGAGTTCGGAGTCGTCTGAACGCGCCTGGATCGGCTAATAAAGTACTTGACAGTACAAAGTAGATGGGCGAATCTGCCCGCGTGCAGGCCCCTGGCTCCCTTCTCCACGTCGCGATCATCATGGACGGCAACGGACGCTGGGCGAGCGAGCGCGGCTGGCCGCGTGTCGCCGGGCACCGGGCCGGCGCCGAGGCGGTGCGTCGAACCGTCGAAGCGGCGCCCTCCCTCGGAATCGGCACTCTCACCCTTTACGCCTTCTCATCCGACAACTGGAAGCGCCCTCCGGAAGAGGTCGGGATCCTCATGGGGCTTCTCCAGCGTTACCTCGAAAAGGAGACCGCCGCCCTCGTCGACGGCGGCGTGAGACTCTCCGTCATCGGGCGGCGGGACCGGATTCCGCGCTCCGTCACGGATGCCATCCGGGTCGCCGAACGCGCGACCATCGGGGGAAGTTCACTGCGCCTGCGCCTCGCGGTCGATTACTCCGCGCAGGACGCGATCCTTCGCGCGTGCGAGAGCCCGCCGCCGCCGCCCTTCACACGCGAGAGCTTCGCGCTCCGGCTGGGAGCTGCGTACGGCCCGGCGAGCGAGGCTCCGGACGTCGATCTCCTCATTCGGACCGCGGGCGAGCGCCGCCTCAGCGACTTCCTTCTCTGGGAGGTCGCATACGCCGAGCTCTTATTCACGGTGCGTATGTGGCCCGACTTCGGCGCAGCCGATCTGGCCGACGCCGTACGCCGCTTCAGGAAGCGGCAGCGCCGCTTCGGAGCGCTTTCCGCCGCCGCGCCTCCCGCTGCCTCCGAGACCGAGGTTCCGGACGTCCGTGTTCTCTGACCCCGACGCGCCGTTCGTCTCGCGGCCTGGCCGACCTCGCGTTCCTCCGGACATGGTCGTGGCCCCTCTTCTCGACCCGGCTCTTCCCGCGCCACGCCTCGAGCGGCGTCTCGCGCTCCTCGTCAATCCGTTCTATCCGAAGGACCCGCACGCGAGCTTCGGCAAGCACGTTCTGACGCCCACGCTCGCCCTCACGAGCGTCGCCGCGGCGACGCCACCCGAATGGCGCGTCGCGGTATGGGACGAGAACCTCCTGAAAGGGCGGCCGCCGTGGGATCCGCTTCCGGAGGTCGTGGGCATCACCGTCCACCTCACGTTCGCGCGGCGCGCCTACGCCCTCGCGGACTGGTATCGGGCGCGCGGATCGGCCGTCGTCCTCGGCGGGCTTCACGTCCTCTCCTGCCCCGACGAGGCCGCCCTGCATGCCGACGCTCTCGCGATCGGCGACGGCGTGTCTCTCTGGCCGCTCATCCTTCAGGATGTGGAGAACGGACGCCTCGAGCCCCGCTACCATGCGGACTACTTGCGCCCGTACCGCGACGACCCGGCTCCGCGGCGGGACCTCGTGCCGCGCGGCAGCTTCCTCACGTCGACGAGCCTCATCGCCACCCGCGGCTGCCACAACCGCTGCGGCTTCTGCACTCTCTCCACACGGGGACTGCACATGCCGTATCACGTGCGGGACGTCGAGCAGGTCGTGCGCGAGTTCGAGGACGGCGGGCAGCCGTACGCCGTCTTCACCGACAACAACCTCGGCTCCCGCCCGGACTACCTCCGCTCGCTGTGCCGGGGGCTTCGCCCGCTCGGCCGCATCTGGAGCGCGGCGGTGACGCTCGACGTCACGGACGACCCCTCGCTCGTCCGCGAGATGGCCCTCGCAGGCTGCACCGGCGTCTTCGTCGGCTTCGAGTCCCTCACGGACGAGAACCTGGTGGAGGCACGCAAGAAGACGCCGCGGGCGGACGACTACGCGCGGCGCGTGGACCTTCTGCACGCGAACGGCATCCAGGTGAACGGCAGCTTCGTGCTCGGCTTCGACGGGGACCGGCGCGACGTCTTCGCCAGGACCGCCGAGTGGATCGAGGAGAACCGGCTCGAGTGCGCGACGTTTCACATCCTGACGCCTTATCCCGGCACACCCCTTTTCCGGACGATGGAAGCGGGCGGACGGCTCCTGCACAGGAGCTGGGACCTCTACGACACGGCGCACGCGGTCTTCCGGCCGCGGCACATGACGCCGGACGAGCTCGAGCGCGGATACGCGTGGCTTTACGAGCGCCTCTTCTCGGCCGCCTCCATCTGGCGCCGCCGGCCCGAAGACGCGCGCGCGGTGCTTCCCTACCTGGCCATGTCGTGGCTCTACAAACGCTCGAACGCGCTCTGGCACATTCTGATCCGGCACGGCCTCGTGCACACGGTCTGGGGACCTCTCGTCGAGGCCACCCGGAAGCGTCACCTGAAGTTCCGGCGCCGTCTCGCCGCGCTGCCCGAGGACGGCGGAGTCAGGCCGGTGCGGTCGGAGACGTTTCTGCCCGCGGGTGTGTGAGCGCTACTTCGTATTCGCGTCCACGAACGCGACGTGGAAATGCACCTCGAGCGAGGGGTGCCTGTAGCCGGCGGGAAGCGGATCGAACGGCGAGGCGGCCCTGACGGCCTTGAGCGCGGCGTCGTCCCATCCTTTCCTGCCCGAGCTCATCGACACGGCAGCCGACGAGAGCATTCCGTCTTTTGCGATCACGGCCTGGACGACCGTCTTCTTCCCGATCGTGGGAAGGTCCGCGGCCGCGGGCGCCTTCCACGCCTTCGCGACCCTGTCGAACGTCTTTTTCTGATAGGCGGTGTCCGTCAGATTGCTCTGGAAGTAGGCGTTCAGGGAGGGCCGCCCCGCCGCGAGGGCTGAGCCTGCCGTGAAGGCCACGAGGAGAATCGCGAGCCAGCGCTTCATGCCACCCACGATAGTCCAACCGGGCGCCGCTGCTAACCTTGCGCATGTTCGTTCGAAGTCCCTTCCGCCCACCGGGCGGTCCCCCTCTTTTCATCATGTTTGCGCTGGCCTTCGCGCACCGCCTCGGCGCAGAGCGTCCGCAGATCCCGATTCCTCCGGATCTCCTCACGCGGGCGGAGCTCACGAGCTTCCGTAAGACCGAATCTACCGACGAGGTCCTCGCGTTCCTGACGCGGCTCGAGCGGCTGTCACCGTATCTCCGGCTGTCGTTCATCGGTCCGAGCGAGGAAGGGCGGCGCATTCCGGTCGTCGTGGCCTCGAAGGAGAAGCTGTTCGATCCTGCCGAACGCTTCAAGAGCGCAAAGCCCGTCGTCCTCGTCGTCAATTCGATCCACGCGGGTGAGGTGGACGGCACAGATGCGACCCTGCGGCTCCTGCGCGACATCGCGCTCACGAACCGGCTCGCGCTGCTCGACGGCGTCACCCTCGTGACCGTCGTCGTCTACAACGTGGACGGGCACGCGCGCGTCTCTCAGTACAACCGCCCGAACCAGAACGGCCCGGAGGAAATGGGGTATCGGGCGAACGGGCGCGGCCTCGACCTGAACCGCGATTTCGTGAAGGCGGACGCACGAGAGACGCGCGCCCTCCTCGCGCTCGCGGATGCGTGGAAGCCCGACCTCTTCGTGGACGACCACGTGACGGACGGCGCCGACTTCCAGGCCGCCCTCACGGTGTCGTACGCGAACGAGCCGGTCACGCCGAAACCGCTCGGGGACTGGCTGAAGGCCCTCGTCCCGAAGGCGCTCTCCGACGTCGAGAAGGAGGGTGTCGCGACGGGCGCCGCCTATGTCGAGTTCCGCGACGCGGGCGATCCGATGAAGGGATTCGACTCGTCCGTCTTCTCGCCCCGGTATTCCTCGGGCTATTTCCCCCTCCGCAACGTCCCGTCCATCCTCGTCGAGACGCACGCGCTGAAGCCCTTCGGGGAACGCGTCCGGGCGAACGAGCTGTTCCTGCGCGCGCTTCTCGAGCGCACGGGCCGCGCGTCGAAGGAGCTGCTCTCCGCGCGCGAGACGGCGCGCGCCGCGGCCCGCGGGATGAGCGTCGGCTCTTCCATCGTCGTCGCCGCCGAGGGGGACCCGGAGCGGCCCGAGACGATCGCGTTCCCGACCTGGGAGTGGAGCGAGGCCGTCTCGCCCGTGACGGGCCGGCCTGTCGTGCGTTACGACACGTCGCGCAAAAAAACGATTCGCATCCCGAGCCTCGAGCACGCCAGGCCCACGGTCACGGTCCCGCGCCCGGCCGCGTATCTGATTCCCGCGGGCTTCTCGAACGTGGAGGAGCGCCTGAAGGCGCATGGCATCCGGTACGAAAGGCTGCCCGCCGCACGCACGCTCGCCGTCGGAACGTACCGGGCCTCGGCACCCGTCTTCGGCAAGGCTTCCTATCAGGGCCGCGTCCGCGTCACCGCGACGATCGCCAGGGGCCTCGAGACCCGCACGCTCGCAGCCGGCTCGCTCTACGTACCGCTCGACACCGAGCTCGCGAACGTCGCGATCGCGCTTCTCGAGCCGGAGAGCCCCGACTCTCTCTTCGCGTGGGGCGAGCTTTCCTCCTGCCTCGAGGAGAAGGAATACATGGACACGCGGGTGCTCGACGCGCTGGCCGAGCAGATGCTCGCGAAGGACGCGAAACTGAAGGCGGAGTGGGACCAGAGGCTCATGGACCCGAAGTTCGCGAGCGACCGCCGTGCGCGTCACCGCTTCTTCTACGAAAAGACGCCGTTCTTCGACGAGACCGTCGGACTCGTGCCCGTCTTCCGGCTGGACGCGCCTCTCAGCGTTTCCGGGGCGACCGGCGGAGCGGCCTCGGGCGCCGGACCAGGATGAGGTGGGCCGGGCGCCCGGCGCGCTCGCAGGCGGCGCAGAGACGGGCGCGCCCGAAGGGCGTGCGCCGGGTCCATTCGGCCGCGCATCCCGGGCAGCGGTAGGCGTATCGCGCGTTCGCCTCGCGCACGCGGCGCAGGCGCTCGGTCTCCGGCGCGGTCCGGCGCGCCACCCCGAGCTTCTTCGCGAGCGACCAGAAGCGCGGCGAATGGCCTTCCGCGACGCCCCACCGCGCGAAGCAGATGGCGTGCGTGGTCTCGTGGAGAAGCGTCTGGAGACGGTCTTCCCGGGACATGTGGCTCGAGATCCGGATCACGTGGGGCGGGCCATACGTGATGACGCCTCCGGTCGCGCGCCGTGCCGTGAGGACGACGCGCGCCGGGGGAAGCTTCCACTCGGCGGCGATGGAATCGTATCGGGCCTGCAGGGCCGCTTGGTCCGCGCCGATCTCGGCCGGAGACGGCGGCTCTTCGAGAAAAAGGTCGAGCTGCCTGAGACGCGACCCGAATGCGCTCATCCGGTCACCTCCGCTCTGACGCTCCTCTTACGCTCCATTGTCACGCTCCCCACATCGCGTCGCGGTGCGGAGCGAGCGGCTTCCGAAGGACGAGAGCGGCCGCGACGGCGGCCAGGGCCGCCGCGAGGAGCTCGAGGAGGGGAACCGGACGGCCGTGAAAGTTCACGGGAAGGGCGCCCTTTACGAGCCAGATCGCCGCGAGGGCCGCGCCCCCGGGCCACGTCTTGCCCGTGCCGAGCGCGAGCCAGGCGAGGCCGAGCCCGAGCGCGAAGGCGACGAGGTACGCGTGCGCGATCGCGAGGGCAGGCGGGGCGTCGAGTCGGGGCGCGACGACCAGGCGGAGCGCGGCGATGGGAATCGCGCCGAGGGCCGCGACGACGGGCGCCGCCATCCCCGCAGGCAGCTTCTTCCGGAGCCAGCCGTAGAAAGTCCCGCGAACGATCCGTTCGAAAAGGAAGGCGCCCAGAACCGCGGCGGGTGCGAACCAGATGAGGCGCTGCGTGTCCACCTCGTAGGAGAACGAGAGGTAGCGCAGGGATCGGGCGGCGGGAAGATACGAGAGGGACACGAGGACGAGAGCCGCGGCCGCCCCGGCCGCGAGAGTCGCGTCGACTCCCGATTTCACGAAACACATGGTAGCAGGAACTACACTCGTTCCACCATGAGTCAAGCTCCCGTCTTGCGCGTCGCCTTCATCGGACTCGGCACGATGGGCCAGGGCATGGCCCGAAATCTCGCGAAGGCGGGCTTCCCGCTCGCGGTCGTCACACGCACGCCCGAGAAGGCCGACGCGTTCGCCCGCGCGCTCGCGGCGGAAGGCCGCGACGTGCGTGCCGCCGCAACTCCCGCGGCCGCCGCCGAAGGGGCGGACGTCGTCGTGTCGTGCGTCCCCGACGCCCCGGAGGTCGAGACCGTCCATCTCGGTGCCTCCGGCACGGCTGCCGGCGCGCGCCGCGGCGCGATCGTGATCGACTGCTCGACGATCGCCGCCGAAGCGGCCCGGGAGATCGCCGCTCGGCTCCGCGCGAAGGGCATCGACTTCCTCGACGCGCCCGTGTCGGGCGGGCAGAAAGGGTCGATCGAGGGAACGCTCACGTTCTTCATCGGCGGAGACGCCGCGGCGCTCGAGAGGGCGCGACCCGTCTTCGCCGCCATGGGCCGCCGGTCGACGCCGCTCGGGCCCTCGGGCTCCGGCCAGCTCGGCAAGGCGGCGAACCAGATCCTCGTCGCGAACAACCTCATGGGTGTTTCCGAGGCCCTCGCGTTCGCGGCGAGGGCCGGACTGCCGCTGGCTCCGCTTCACGAAGCGCTCACCGCAGGCGCCGCGAACTCGTGGGCGCTCGAGGTCCTCGGTAAGAAGATGATCGACCGCGACTTCAGGCCCGCCTTCGCCGTGAAGCACCAGCAGAAGGACCTCGCGATCGTCCTCGCCACCGCCCGCGCGCGCGGCCTGCCGCTGCCCGGCACGGCGCTCGTCCACCAGCTCCTGACCGCGCTCGAAGCCCGGGGCCGCTCGGAGGACGGCACACAGGCTCTCCTGACCGTCTATGAAGAGCTGTCGAACAGGCGCTAAAATCCCGGAAAACCGAGGGAGGTCCGCATGAAACCCGTTCGTTTCCTGTTCGTCGCTGCCGCCGCCGCGCTCGCCTTCGCAGCGCTCCCGTCCAGCGCCGAAGAAAACAAGATCGTGAAGACCTTTCCGTTCAGCGACAAAGAAACGAAAGTGAACATCACGGTCGGTGACGTGGTTATCGGATCCTTCCGGATCCGCAACTGGCCCGAGCCCGACAAAATGGCCAAGGGGGAAAAGAACCTGAGCGACACGCACAAGGCGTCGGTCGAGTTCACGTACGCGAATCGCGACACCGAGAACAACTACAAGTGCCATTACACGATCGAGATCCCCGGCGGAGCGGACGGAAGGCCCTACGCGCTGACGAACGAGACCCGCACGCTCAGCAAGGGCAAGGCGGACGACACGAACAAGGTCTCGCTCAAGATGAAGACCCACGAGTACAAGCTTGCCAAGACGATGAAGGTGACGTTCGAAATCTGGAAGAAGTCGTAGCGCGGGGCCAGGCCCGATCCCCCGCGGAGGGCTCCCGATCCGCGAAAAACGGAGGTTCACATGAGCCGGTTTCGTCGGGCCGCTTGCGTCGGCCTCATTCTCGCGTCCTCGGCAGGTCTCGCCGAAACGGCGAAATTCGAGCGCAGTTTCCCCTTCGTGGGGGACAAGGACATCAAGGTCGGGTTCAAGGTCGGTGACGTCACGATCGAGTCCTTCCGCATCCGGCACTGGCCGGATTCGGACGACTTCCAGAAGGCCGCGAAGGACCTGAACGACAAGCACACGATGGTCGTGGAGTTCCGCTACTCGAACCGCGACCGCGACAAAGACTACAAGTGCAAGTACGTCGTCACCATTCCCGGCGGCAAGGACGGCAAACCCCTCGGCGAGAACGACCGGACGGCCACGCTCGACAAGGGGAAGCTCGACGACACGAACTCGATGTTCGTGAAGATGTACACGAACGACTACAAGGTCGCGAAGACGATCAAGATCTCTTTCGAGATCTCGAAGAAGTAGCGCGGGAGGGCGCGCGAGGCGCCCGAACCCGGGTCACGCGCAGGCGCTGTTTCTGTCTCTCTCGCAGCCGCGCGCGGTGCCCCTCTGGGCGCGCCACTCGGCGCGGCGGCGGCAATAGTCCTGGTCCGCCTGGCGGGCGAGAATGCGGCGGTAGTCGGATTTCAGGCGGTCGATCTCGGCCGCGAGCAGCGCGCGAACGTCCGGAGACGCTTCAGACGCTTCGCCGGGAGGAGCGGACAGCCTGGCCAGTTCCGCCTCTTTCACTTCGATCCCCGCCCTCAGGACCCTCGCTTCGTGAAGTTCGGCCGCGGATTCCATGACTTCCTCGCTCGCCTTTCCGGCCCCCGATGAGCCTCGTCTTCTCATCAAGACGAAATCCGGCAGGAAAAGTTTCAGGCAGAATCGCACTCACGCATCCCGAGGAGGCTCCCATGACCATGTCCCGCCGGTCGTTCCTCGCCGCGAATACCGCCGCCGCCTTCACGTTGGCTTCCCCCTTCGCGGCGCTCGCTTCCGGGATCCCGAAGAGAAAAGCCGCCGGCCCGCCCGTCGTCAGGACCGGAGGCGCCCGGGCCATCCCGATCGACGGCGGGAAATACCGGGTCTGGGTGAAGAAAATCGGCACCGGCCCCATCCACGTCCTCACGCTGCACGGCGGCCCCGGCGTCACGCACGAGTACTTCGAGTGCTTCGAGGATTTCCTTCCGCAGGCGGGGATCACCTTCTGGTACTACGACCAGCTCGGCTCGGGCTTCTCGGACCAGCCCGACGACACGAGCCTCTGGACGGTCGAGCGCTTTCGTGAAGAGGTGGAGCAGGTGCGCGCGGCTCTCTCACTCGACAACTTCTACCTCTTCGGGCAGTCGTGGGGCGGGATGCTCGGCATCGAGTACGCGCTCAAGTACCAGAAACACCTCAAGGGCCTCGTCATCTCGAACATGACGGCGTCGGTCCCCTCGTACATGGCGTATGCGGACGTCCTGAGGAGCCGCTTTCCGAAGGAGACGCTGGACGTCCTCGCGAAATACGAGGCGAAGGGCGAATACCACGCGCCCGAATACGAGAAGGCGATCTTCGAGACGCTCTACACGAAGCACCTCTGCCGTCTCGACCCGTGGCCCGAGCCCGTGGAGCGCACGTTCAAGCACCTGAACCCGAAGGTCTACGAGACGATGCAGGGCCCGAACGAGTTCGTCGTGAACGGCACGTTCAAGGACTGGGACCGCTGGTCGGACCTGCCGAAGATCACGGTGCCCACGCTCCTCCTCGGCGCGAAATACGACACGATGAGCGTCGACGACATCCGACGCGAAGGCAGCCTCATCCCGAACTCCCGCGTTCACATCTGCCCGAACGGCAGCCACCTCGCGATGTGGGACGACCAGGAGGACTACTTCCGCGCTCTCATCGGATTCCTGAAGGACGTCGAAGCGGGGCGTTTCGGGGCGAAGAAGCGCTGAGGGCGACCGGCTCGCCGCCTCGGGAAAGGACGGCGTTCCCCCAGGACCAAGGGTGCCTGCCCATGATCCGGGGAATGCCCGGCGACCGTACTAGCATTCATCAACGTGAAGGCGTCCCGGTGTGTCGTCCTGTTCTCGAGATCGTCCCTGAACGAAGGGACCCTGAAGGGCATGCCCGGCCGCGGCCGGCTCTTCGAGTTCTCCGGGCGTCGTGTGGCCGAAGCCGTCCGGGCGCTGGGCCGGGTTGACCTGATCCTCGCCGGCGACGGGCCGGCCCCCCAGGGAGCGCGTTTGCTGCCCCAGCGCGGCCACGGGTTCGGCGAGCGCCTGAAGAACGCCTTCGAGGACGCGCGCGCGGCCGGCTACACGGAGATCGTCACCGTTCCCGGGGACGTGCCGGGAATCTCCGCGGCGCACCTCGGCGCCGCATTCCGGGCGCTCGAAGCGCACGACGCCGTCCTCGGACCTTCGGTCGACGGCGGGGTGTGGTTGATCGGAATCCGCGCCGGTACGCTGGCTCTCTCGAGTTTGTTCCAGGGAGTCCGATGGCTGACGGCGAGCGTCCTTTCGTCTCTCGTTCGAAACGCACCCGACGCGGCTCTCCTGGCTGTGCTTTGCGATCTCGATCGCCCATCCGACCTCGCGACTCTCGCGGCGGAGCCGGGGCTCGACCCGATTCTCGCCGCGCTCCTCCGCTCGTTGCGGCCCGTTCCCGCCCCCGCGAAACGAGCCCGTTGCGCGATGTTGCGCCGGTCCCGTTCCGTCGCGCCCTCCCGCGCGCCTCCCGCCCGGCTCGCCGCCTGACGCCCTCCCCCCGCGGCCCGGGACGACTCTCGAATTCCAGGAGGTTGGCGATGACTGTTCTCGCGGAGCGGACTCCGCTCCACATCCCCGCGCTTCACGCGTTCCAGGAAGACGACGTCTTCTACGCCGTCGATCCCGAGGCGCCGAACTGGATCGCCACCGACGCGCGCGGCGAACGGATCCTGCGCGAGATCCGGAGGGAGCAGGAGGCCGGAACGCCGCTCGCGTTCGGCTCTCTCGTGGCGCGCTGGGCTGCCGAGCAGCAGCTCGAGGCCGGCAAGGCCTGGGTGCACGTTCACGATTTCCTGCGTGCCCTCGACCGCGCGGGCATGCTGGCCGACGCTCCGTTCGTCCGCGCCCCCTACCCCGGCCGTGCCGCCCTCATCCAGCCGGCAGGCCTCCGCGAACTGTGGCTGCAGATCAACAACGCCTGCAACCTCACGTGTACGCACTGCCTCGTCTCCTCGGGCCCCGGCGGCGCGCCCGGAGTCGACGGCGCGGCCCTCGTGCGGCTCGTGGACCGCGCGAAAGAGCTCGGCATGGAGCGCCTCTACGTCACCGGCGGCGAGCCTTTCCTGAGGAAGGACCTTTTCGACCTCGCGAAACGAGCCACGGAGACCCACGGCGCCGAGATGATCGTCCTCACGAACGCCACGGTCTTCGCGGGAGCCGTGAAGAGAGGCCTGGAATCGCTGGACCGCGCGAAAGTGAAGTTCCAGGTGTCGATCGACGGCGCCCGCCCCGAGACGAACGACCCGATTCGCGGCGCCGGCACGTTCGTCAAGGCGCTCGACGGAGCGAAGCTTCTTTCGGACATGGGCTTCGACGTCTCGTTGACGACGGTGACGACCGAGGAGAACCTTTCCGAGCTCGCCCTGATCCCCTCGCTCGTCAAGCGCGTCGGCGCGAAGAGCCAGCACCTCATGTGGAGCCACAGGCGTGGCCGCGCGATCGAGAGCCGGAACGGCTTCTTCCCCGAGAATGTCCGGCTCCTTCGAGCGGTTCTCGCCGTCGTGGACGCCGCGGCGCGCGAGGGGACGACGCTCGACAACCTGGAGGCGATCAAACGGCGCGTGAACGGGGTGCCGGGCGTCAAGTACGACCTCGGAAACGCGGGCTGGGACTCGATCTGCGTCTACGCGGACGGCAAGGTCTATCCGACGGCGGCCCTCGCGAACGAGCCCGCGCTCGTCTGCGGCGACGTGACGCGACAGGATCTCGGGGACATCCTCGAATCCTCACCGGTCGTTTCGACGCTTCGCGCCGCGACGCTCGCGAAGAAGCCTTCGATGAGCGCGGACCCGTTCCGCTTCTTCACGGGCGGGGGCGACCTCGAGCATGCGTGGTGCTTCTCCGGCGGCGACTTCCATGGCGCCGATCCGTATTACCCGATCTCGGTCGCGCTCACGAAGAGCGTCATGACGACGCTCGGGCGCGAGAAGAACATGCGCCGCAACCAGCGCTCGGGCTACGACCCGCCGCTCGTTCTCCACGCGATGGGAGAGGGGGCGATCGCCTGCGGCACCGCCGACGGCGCGGCCGCCGAGGAACCGGTGCTGACGCTCCACTCCAACTGCGTCCTCTCCTTCGACGTCGACAAGCCGCGCGCCAAGGTGCGCGAGTTTTACGGCGCCGCCGCCGAAACGCCGCAGGCCGAGCTGTGCTGCCCGACGAAGTACGACGACTCGGCCATCTCCCACATCCCGCAGGACGTGATCGACCGCTTCTACGGCTGCGGCTCGCCCATGACGACGGCGGGCATCCGGGAAGGCGAGACCGTCGTCGACCTCGGCTCGGGGGCGGGCATCGACGTGTTCATTGCAGCGAAGTTCGTCGGAAAAACGGGCAGGGCCATCGGCGTCGACATGACGGACCGGATGCTCTCGGTCGCGCACGAGAACAAGCCCAAGGTGGCCGACGCGCTCGGCTACGACGTCGTCGAGTTCCGCGAAGGATTCCTCGAGAAGATCCCCGTGGAGTCGAAAACGGTCGATCTCGTCACCTCGAACTGCGTCGTGAACCTCTCTCCCGACAAGCCGCGCGTGTTCGAGGAGATCTGGCGCGTGCTGAAGGACCACGGGCGCATCGTGATCTCCGACATCGTCTCGGAACGGGACGTGCCGCCGCATCTCAAGACAAACCCGCGGCTGTGGGGCGAGTGCCTCGTCGGCGCGCTCACGCAGGAGGGGTTTCTCGCCGGCCTCGAGCGCGCCGGCTTCTACGGCCTCGAGGTTCTGAGCAAGAGCTACTGGAAGGACGTCGAGGGGTACCCCTTCTTCTCCGTGACCGTGCGCGGCTTCAAGTTCGAGAAGACCGCGGGCTGCGTGTTCAAGGGTCATCGGGCCGTCTACCTCGGGCCGGGCAAGGCCTTTGTCGACGAGGAAGGCCACCAGTTCCCCCGCAACGAGCCTTACGAAGTCTGCACCGACACCGTCGCGAAGCTCTCGAATGCGCCGTACAAGGGCTTCTTCGCGATTCTCGAGCCGGGTGAGGAGCGAGCCGGCTACGCGTGCTGCGCGCCGGGCGCCGACGGGACGAGCTGTTGCTGATGGGCCTCGTCCTCGTTCTCCTGACGCTCGGCCTCGCGTTCGCGAACGGGGCGAACGACGTCTCGAAAGGCATCGCCACGCTCGTCGGATCGGGCACGACGAAGTACCGCGCGGCCGTGCTGTGGGGCAGCGCGTGCACTCTCGCGGGCGGCCTCGCGGCCGCGTTCGCGTCGCAGGGCCTCGTCGCCACGTTCAGCGGCAGGGGGCTGCTCGTGAACCCGCCGACCGGAAGCGCGTTTCTGCTCTCCGTCGCGTGCGGAGCGATCGTGTGGCTCCTCTTCGCGACCGCGACGGGCCTCCCCGTCTCGACGACGCACGCGCTCACGGGCGCGCTCTGCGGGGCGGGACTCATGGCGGCAGGCGCGTCGGGCGTCGCG
>JAMQPJ010000185.1 GCA_023717585.1 Thermoanaerobaculia bacterium | reverse complement strand
TTCGAGGCGCTCCGGCGTGTAGTAGCCCAGGTCGGCGCGGCCTGCCACGTTGTATCCGTTCGTCTCTTTCCTGCCGTCCTGCTCGGCGACGCACGAGACGTAGAGGCTCGTCATCGGGCGGATGTCCTCGACGAGCCGGCCTTCGCTGTCCGCGATGAGCACGGCCGAGCCCTGGTCCATGAACCCGAGGTTCACTTTCTTCACCCGTCCGTCCAGCGCGAAGGCCCTCGCGTTCAGCGACGTGAGGATGGGAAGCCGCTGCTCGGTCTTGACGTCCTCCCACCGTGTCTTGACCGGGTAGCGGTTCGGGAGGTCCTTCACGAAATGGAAGCGTGCCGGCGCCGTCCGGCCGGGACCGTCCGCGATCGCGGCGGCGGTGCGCGCCGTGGCCTTCAGCGCTTCCAGCGTGAGGTCCTCGGTGAAGCCGTAGCCCGTCTGGTCGCCTTTTACGACGCGCACGCCGACGCCGAGCTGAACCTGGCGGTAACCGCGGTTGACCTCGCCGTCCTCGAGACCGAGCGAGTTCAGGACGCTGTGCTCGAAGTAGAGATCCGCGTAGTCGCCGCCGCGCGAGAGCGCGACGCCGAGCCCCTCACGGATCATCTTCTCGGTCACGCCGAAGCGCCCGAAGTACCCGACGCCTTCCGTCGCGCCGGTTCCGGGCGCCGCGCCGAACAGAACGTCCGGGATGAGCGTCGCGGCGAGCGCCGCCGAGCCGAGCGAGAGGACATCGCGCCGCGAGAAGTCGAGGTCAGGCTTCATGGATCCTCCATCGTGTGCCGCGGCCGGCCGGCGCGGCGTTTTTCGTTTCCTGATAATACGTCTCAATGCCGGATCTGTTTCGATTCAAGGACCATTTTTCCGGCCATTCCGGGGACTACGCCCGGTACCGGCCCAGGTACCCTTCGTCCCTGTTTTCGGCTGTTTCGTCCCTGACACCCCGGCACGAAAACTGCTGGGATGCCGGGACAGGAAACGGACAGGCGGCCGTGGGGCTCGCAGCGCACTTCGCCGAGGTCGTCGCGACGGACGCGAGCGCCGAACAGATCGCACACGCGACGCCGCATCCGCGTGTGACGTACCGCGTCGCGCCGGCCGAGCGGTCGGGCCTCCCGGACCGCTGGGCCGACCTCGTGACCGTGGGGCAGGCGGTTCATTGGTTCGATCTGAAGAATTTCTTCGAAGAGGTGAGGAGGGTCGGTGCCGCGGACGGCGTTCTCGCGGTATGGGCCTACGACCTCTTCTCGGTGGATGAGAAAGTCGATGAGGTCTTCAGCAGGTTCCACGAAGGGGTCGAGGGCTATTGGCCGCTCGAGCGCGCGCTCGTCGCCCGCCGCTACGCCGATCTCCCCTTTCCATTCCAGGAAATCCCCGTTCCGCCGGTGACGATGACGGCCGCATGGGACCTCGAGCGGACGCTCGGCTATCTCTCCACGTGGTCCGCCGTCAAGCGCTGCACGAAGGAAACGGACCGGGATCCCATCGCCGAGTTCGAAGAACCCTTCGCGAAGGCCTGGGGCGACCCACGGGACGAGAAGACCGTGACCTGGCCGCTCGTCCTCCGCGCGGGGCGGATCGGATAGCTCGCGGCTATGATCGAGCCGCGCAAGAAGCTTCTACCTGCAGAAACCCAAATGCTGCTACCTGCAGAAACCTTGGCATAAAATAGGCGATATGCTTCTGCAGGCAGAAACCTCCCGTGCGGCCTAATACTAGTTAGGCCGCGAAACACTTGCTGGATAGGCGGTCCCTCTACCTTCTTCTTGGCGTGCTTCAAGCACTTCCCGTGCTTATCGCCTGTTCTGCGGCGCCCGCTGTGCGAACCGGCCCGCCTCCACCTCATCGAGCATTTCGCTTGGGGGCCATTCTCCGTGGCCTTGCCGGGCCCGACGCAATCGACTGCGGGTCGGCTCCCTACTCTGGCGATCGGTCGCCGGTCGATGCATGCGTCGCCCGTGCATTTCGGTCGAACCGGCCCTTCTTCGCTACATACGAGAACATCGATCCGGAAATAGAGGACCTGGTCTCGGCCGACGGCTTCGTCGCGACTCCTTCCAAAGCCGTCGTCTTCTTCACCTACGGCTTCGCGCCTTACCATGTCCTTGACCCGCCAGAGGAGTTTGTCTTGCGTGCCTGTTCCAAAGCTCGGATCGTGTCGGGAACCGGCGGGCACGAAACCTTAGCGTGCTGGTAGTGAACGATCGGGCACATAGGTAACACTTTAGTCCAGGCACATGGGTGACACTTATCAACAGTTACCTCGTCGTCGTCGCGCTGTGGATAGCGCGGAAATCTTCCTGCTCTGAGGCGTGAGCGGCGCGCCCAGCGCGGCCGCCGCGATGCCAGGGCCGGTGTGCATAGAACGCTGCATAGAGTTTTTCTTCTCGCTCGTCGAAGCGGCCCAGCAGCAACGGACCGAAATACAGATTCCAGACTCCGTCGTCGACCTCCTCGAGCCCGACGTACTCGTCGATCAGCGGATGGCTGACGTTGAGCCAGCCTCTTTTCCAGCGGATCCCGCCGTTTCGACTGACGCGCCTGACCTCGAAGTGGCCGGGATACTCGATGCGCGCGAGCACCGACGGAAAGGCGCGCGGTGAAGGACGGTAGAGATCCGCGGGTCGTTTCATGCCGATGCTTTCGTGGGGCCTCTCAGTGTTGAATTCCTGCTGAAAGACATCGAAGCGTTTCTGCTGGCCTCGCAGGTCGCGGCCCACAGGCCGGGTCGTCGCCCGCTTGAGCGTGCGGTGCATCCTCTCGTGCGAGCCGTTCTGCTCGGGATGGGCCGGCTGCGTCAGCTCGGGCCTGATCCCGAGCTTGATCCACCACACCGACAGACGGGAGAGCCGTCCCAGTCCCGTCGACGCAAATGGAACTCCGTTGTCGCTTCGGATGGCTCTTGGCAGTCCGTATTCCCGAAACAGCCGCTCGAAGATCTTCTTCACGCCGTCTGTCTTGGTCGAGAGCAGCCCTTTGCATCCAACGAGGTATCGGCTGAAGAGGTCGGTCACCGTCAGCGGATAACAGTAGATCCCGTCGCTGGTCCGAAACTCGCCTTTGAAATCCGTAGCCCAAAGCTCATTTGTCTCGCGCGCCACCGTCGTCGGGCGTCCCGGGTGGCCGACGAGTCGCCTTCGGCGCCGTCCCTTCACGAGTCCGTGCCGCTTGAGAATCGCAGCCACCGTGCTGCGAGCCGGCCAGGTCGTCTCTTCGTCGCGTGTCGAGAGCACGTGCACGATCTTCTTCGGCCCCCAGTCGGGGTGCTTGCGTCGAAATTCAGCGATGGCCGACTCGACTCCTTCTGAGGTCTGATTCGGATGCCAGCGCGGCCTGCGCAGTTGATCCTCGAGACCCGCCACGCCTTCCCTCTCGAATCTCTCGATCCACTTGTAGAGCGTCTTGCGGCTCACACCGTGCCGCTCGGCCAGAAAGCTCACCGTGAAAAGCCCGCTTCGGTAGTCCACCAGGCTCTGCATCCTCTCGGCCACGGGTGTCGTCTCCTTCCAGGGCATCGGGCTTCTCTCCTCCTGCCCGAACTCTGCCCTTTGTCACCCATGTGCCTGGACTGCTCTGTAACCCATGTGCCCGGACTGAACCTAGGCGCGGCCTAACAACGCGCTGCAGCGGACTCGGCAGTTGACCCGATAAAGTGGACACTCTGGCCTAACGCTCGAGGAGGTGTGAATGGCCAGGATCAAGGGTCCGCGAAAGGTCCATCGCTACGGCGACGAGTTCAAGAGAAAGGCTGTAAGCCTCAGCGACCTTGCCGGCGTCCAGGTCAAGGATGTCGCCGAGGCGCTCGACATACATCCCTTCATGCTCTCGCGCTGGCGCAAGGAGGTTCGCGACGGCCGGCTCCGCGGAGCGGGCCGCGTCAAGCTCAAAGCCCGCGAGCGGCACGAGATCGAGCAGCTGTCCGCCCTCAAGCGCGAGTACGCGCTGCTGTGGGAGGAGCACGAGCTGCTAAAAAAAGCCATCCGGTTCTGTTCCGCTCGAAGGCCGCGGTCTTCGCCTTCGTCCAAGCGCAGCAGGACCGGTTCGGTGTGAAGACCTTGTGCGCCCGCCACGGCGTGACCCGGTCGGGGTACTACTCCTTTTGCCGCCGTCAGCCGAGCGCTCGCGCCCGAAAGGACGAACGGCTGCTCGAGCGTATTCGCGCCGTTTTCGAGGCAAGCGAGGGCACCTACGGCAGCCCGCGCATTCATGCTGCACTCCAGCTCGCTGGCCTGAGACTAGGACGTAAGAGAGTGGCTCGCCTGATGCACTCTGCCGCCCTCAAGGCGCGCTCGGCTCGCATCTACCGGCGCACGCCGGGCACCCGCCGCTTTTTCGCCGAGATCCCCAATCGCGTGCTGGGCCTGAAGACGACTGCGACGGGCCAAATCTGGGTCGGCGACGTGACGTACCTCAGGAGTGCCGGCCGCTGGCGCTACCTGGCCGTCGTCCTGGATCGCCACTCACGTCGGGTTCTGGGCTGGAGCCTTCGCTCCAGGCGTGACCTGGCTCTGACTCGCAGTGCTCTCAATCGCGCGCTGCTCCGTCAGCGACCCCGGCCCGGCCTCATCTTCCACTCCGACCGCGGCGTCGAGTACTCAGCCTACGCCTTTCGAGCGCGCCTGGCTGCTCTCGGCATCACGCAGAGCATGAAGCGCCCCCGGGAGATCTGCGACAACGCTTTCATCGAGTCCTTCTTTCACTCGATGAAATCCGACGTCATCCACGGCTGCACCTTCGACGACGATCGCTCGCTGAACCTCGCCGTACGCCGCTACGTCCGCCGTTACAACCGCTCGCGGCTCCACTCGTCCCTGGGTTATCTTTCGCCGATCAACTACGAACGAAACGCCGCATGACCTCGACCTAACAGCGTGTCAACGAAACCGGGTCAACATCCCTCGCTTCGCTCGCCGCTGA